>PLSP01000099.1 GCA_003165195.1 Candidatus Bathyarchaeota archaeon
ATTAAGAATCAACCTTTGTCCCAATTTTACTTTGGACCCAATACTTCATTATTCTACAATGTTCAAGTAAAGGGGCATTATGCAGAAAATTGGACGGAAGCATTTAGCTCAATGAACTATGGCAGCGATTTAACTTGGTATAATTATCCAATTCAATCAAACTCTGACTACACAATCATATCATTACCTGCAAATTACCCTGTGGGTGGNNATGGCACTGATCCATATCAGCTTGGTGGTGGAACTTCCTATCCAGAAACTGTAATGTTTATCGTCCAAACAAGCGATTGGAGCAATACACAAACATTAAGTCTTCCTGATGGTTCAGTTACGATCTCTACTTCAACAAATCCAACATCATCACAAGCACCAACCTCAACACCAATGATCCCAGAGTTTCCATTCATAGCAATACTCTTGTTACTTTCACTTCTATCAGTTGCAGCAGTACTCAATTTAAAGAAAAAGAGAATAACCAAGAATATGCAATAAATGGTGCTTTAGTTTCTAACATGCTTTAAATCTGCACTAGCGTCCCAGACGTGTTTATTCTAAACATTCTATAAACAAAGCTGTAAGCCTGTTTCTATAATGTCTCCTTACAGCTGGCTGGAAAGGGCACCATATCTTGATAGCACTTCTTACAAGCAATTTCTTGTAGATCGCCCAAAGCCTTTACTTCTATTCATTTTCTTCAAGTTTCTTACTCTTTCCTTGGGTCCTGGTAGGCTTTGGTCAATAAATAACTTGACTATCATCTCAATAGGAATGGAGTCATGATCTCTCTTCTTTTAGAAAAAAGTAGTTAAAACATTTTGGCTCTGTTGCCCTTTGATAGATGTGTTATAGGCATCGTTACCTATATAGGCATGGTTCCCTATGTTTTGTTGGTAAGAAACATGCAAGAGCCCCCATTCATAGTTGGTAGGCCCGTCACAGGCGAGTACTTCGTAGATAGGGAAGACGAGTTACACCGTCTCCAGATACTTGTTGAAGGTGTCCAAAAAGGGGCTTCTAGCAATGTAGCTTTAATCGGTCTGAGAAGAACGGGGAAAACGTCCATTTTGGAAAACCTTGAGATTCTTCTAAAGCCGAATGCGAAACTTGTTCCAGTAATAGCAAATTGTTATGGAATAGCAGCGAAGAGTCGACTTGCCAAAATATTAGTCGATAAGACAATTGAAAGTTATGTTAGTAAGACTGGTGACCATGTCTTTTTTAAACGAATAACTAAGGCTATTGGTGAAGTAGCCAAATCTGCGGTTGGGCGGATAAGTGAAGTTAAATTTGCAGAGTTTTCTTTGAAGCTTAAAGACAGAAATATTGAGGAGGATTCCCTGCTTGAGGATGCGCTGCAGTATATTGAAGCGTTGGCTTTGGATAAGGGGGTGTTCTTTGTAGTAATGCTCGACGAGTTCCAAGATGTTATTAGATGGGGAGATGACACTCTTAAGCGAATTCGGACGGTTGTGCAATCGCAGAAAAGAGTATGCTATGTCTTGTCAGGTTCTGCGACCAGTATAATGCGCGATTTAGTTTACAAAAAGCAGTCTCCATTCTATAGGCAGCTAGTCGAAATTCCAATCAAGAAACTTGAAAAATCAACTGCCGTAGCTTTCTTAAAAAGAAGATTTAGTTACGCTGAAATGGAAGCAAGAGACTCCGTTATCGCGAAGATAGCTGCTTTGTCTGACGGTTACCCTGACTACATGCAGCGTCTCGGACTCGAACTTTACCTCTCGATAGGGCAGGGGCATTCGATAACTGAGGAACAGGTGGATAAGGCCTATGAAGACATGGTCATCAGCCTAGACGGAGAGTTCGATAATTACTTTAGCAATTTCTCTCCTCTGGAGCGGGAAATACTTGTTGCTTTGGCAATTGGGAAAATTCAGCCAAGTGAAGTGGCAAGGGCGGTTAGGAAACCAATCGCCAACATATCAAAGACTCTAACAAAACTCATGAAANNCGATGAAGGGGCAGTACCGAATAACTGATCCTATATTCGCGAACTGGCTGAACCGACGCTTTGGTGCGATAACGCAGGAATAGGCGTTTCTCCCTATATAGGCTCCCATCCCTATCGTTTCCTGATTGTATTTTGCTTTTCTAAGGAACAACTAAACAGAACTAAACAAAATTTTGTTATGTTCTACTTAGTATAATGTCTCCTTACAGCTTGCTGAAAAGGCAACTTATCTTGATAGCATTTCTACAGATATTTCTGTGGTTTGCGCTAAAAGAATGGAGTTTCGTTTGCTCTAAAAAGCCATTCTACACATGCGCCAGTTTAATAAGAACCGCGTATAGATACGATTTTAAGGGTTATCTCCTATGAAGATCGGTGTTACTGTGCATAAAGAAGGNNACGGGGGTAACTAGTCAAGGGAAAACTTGTGATGAAGCTTTAAAGAGTTTCCAAGAGGTTTTTGGACTGTGGTTTGAATGTGCGGAAGGCTGGGAGAAGGACCGAGCGCTGAATGGTGAGCCCGTGGCTACCTCGGTTTTGGACAAAGTAATTAAGAACTAATTTTTGAAGGGTTTAAACATACATTGAATGGTTAATAGTGACTCTGAAGTTATGGTGGCAGTTTTTACAATTATAGGCTTGAATAGTAAAACTATAGTTTTTTAGTTCCCTTGAGGGTTTGTCAACTTCTTTACCGCAGTTAGGGCAGTGAGCCATTTATTATCAAATTATCTTTTTGAATGCGCTAAGGCTATAAACTTTATGAATCCAGAATATGCTAAATACTCTTGTTGTTCTAATGAATCGGCAGAAAGTCGGGGGTTCAAATCCCATCGGGCCCGTCAAACCTTAAGAATTCATCAAACGATTATTCTACTGGTGAATTACCGCTTGGATCATCCTAATCGCGGTTTTACTTTTTTGCTAATTAGGATAATTTACTATTTTGCTTAGGAAGATCCTATTTCATTAAGAGTCAATTGCTTGGACATAATGTTTTTACGATGCCTTGGTCGTATTACTTGCTGATTAACGATGGAGACAGTTACCGTTTCGAAAAAATACCAGATTGTTATACCTGAAAAACTTCGTAAGCAATCAGGAATCAAACCTGGTGACAAGATGGTTGCCATAGCAAAGCATGGAATTATTCAGTATATCCCTATACGACCCATAAAGGACACGGAAGGATTTATCCTTGGACTTGACACCAAAAACCTTCGCGATGAGTCTGACAGAAATTGATCAGTATTGACAGCTCGGGTTGGATTGAACGGTTCACCAAAGGACCTAAAGCGTCCCTATACAAACCTGTAATTGAGTCAACTCAGCCTAAGGAAATTCTCACTTCGGTTGTAGTACTTTATGAAGTTTACAAGAAGATAAAAAAGCTAAAGGGGGAAGAAGAAGCGCTACTTGCAGTTGCGGTTCTTAGCCAGACCACCATCGCGCCCATAGACCAAACAATTTCGCTTGAGGCTGCGGATTACAGCCTTGAACATAATTTGCATTTCTCAGAGGCTCTTGTTTATGCTACCGCACGTCATTGGAAGGCTAAACTTTACACAAGTGATGAAGATTTGCGAGAATTACCAGACGTGTGCCTAATATAGTCTATCACGTGGTAGTTTGGGTGAAGGCAAACGATATGGCGAGTCGGGCACAAATTTCTAAAATCTCTGAATCTATTTCTTAAGCAAATAACGCAATTACCCGATTTGCATTCACTAAACTAGAACTTTCTTAAATCAAGGTGAGTGTTCGCTTAAATAATTAATCGCATTCCATCAGACTGCTTCCGTCCTCAGGCATTTGTACTGTTATTGGCCTTCAAGGCAACGCTTTAATGCATATAGTTATACATGTATAATTTATGAATGCTAAAGCCAAAGTTCGGTGCTGGGGAAATTCCTTAGGCATTGTTCTCCCAAAAGCTCTCGTTGACGAAGAAGAACTAAAAGAAGGCGAAGAAGTCGAGGTAACCATCCGAAAAGTATCTGATGTCCGTTCTCTTCGAGGGAAATACCCTTTCAAGAACCTGCAAAATGAAAAAGAAGAGATGAAACGCAGCTGGGAATAAATTGGAAAAAACCAAGTTTTTCTACGATAGCTACGCGGTTATCGCTTATCTTAGCGACAATTCCAACTACAGGGATTATTTTGAAGGAAACGACGGCGTCTTAACCAAATTAAACCTAATAGAAATTACCTATCGAACAATAGAACTCCACGGAGAAGAAGCGGCAGCCGAAGTAGTGAAACTCTTCGCTAAATACACTGTTGACTTTGGGCCAACTGATATTGTGGAGTCAATGAAGCTCCGGTCAAAACTCAAGAAAGACGGTCGTAACATATCCTCCGCTGACGCCGTCGGATACTATCTTGCGCTAAAAAATAAGCTAAAATTCTTGACTGGTGACAAAGAATTCAAGGGACTAGACAACGTTGAATTTGTTAAGTGACTATTAAAAACGTTTCAGCAATTTAACTGGAAGTCATAGGTTCAAATCCCACCGAGCCCGCTATTGGTTCCGCCCTTGTTTGAATAGGGTAAAAAGAAAAAGCTAAAACCATTGTAACAATCAATAGGGCGGTAATTATTAGAAGCAAGAATCGCTTTCTAATCAAAGAGTCGCCCGCCCAATCCTTATATTGTTTTTCATGACTTATGGTGGCTAAACTTTTGACATAATCCTGGATAACCTATGACTTAAAATAGGTTTTATGGTACGTTCCTTTACTAGTACATTTGCTTACAAATAATAATAAAAACTGGTAAGGACAAATACGTCTGAAGGGAACTGATATTGAATCTGCAGAAAATATCGCTTGCCTTGATCTTATCGTTTGTAATTGTTGTCTCACTTGTAGCCGTAATTCAACTGGAGAAAAACAATTCATTAAGCTGTTTCAGTCCAAATGCTCCTTTCAATTCTAATCTGGCAGGCCAAGGCGCTTTTGAAACAACTTTTATCGCGACTACCAATTATTTACCCAGTCAGGGCGCTCTTGAAGACAGCAATTCAACACGAGCTGCGATGTACAATTTCATTGAGGCAAATCCGGGCATTCAATTTAGAGGTATATGTGCTGGATTAGATATTGCAATCGGAACTGCTGAGTTCCATTTAGGAGTCCTCAAGAAAGCTGGTCTAATCTCGTTCTTCCGTGATGGCAAATATAAACGGTTTTTCGTCACGAAAAAATTCTCGTTGAGCGAAATGAAACTAATTTCGCTTCTAAGACATGAAACACTAAGAAAAATTCTCGAGAGAATAACCGACAAGACAACAGTTTCACATCACGAATTAGCCTCTCAGCTGTCAATTACTTCGCAAGGACTGACTTGGCAGATGAATCGACTCCGAGCCGAAGGAATAGTTCAAGAAAACACGGATGGAATAAAAGTTACATATTCCTTAAACGAAGTTTACCTCAAAGTCTTGCCCGAACTCCTTTGCAAACTAGAAAAATGAGGCAGCGGTAAAGTCTGTACTGTCGCATAACCCAGTTTTTAATAGTTCTTCAGCCATCAATCTGGTCTTCCGATTGATTTCAAGCTTCTTAAGGCTAATATTTCAACCGCGCCAAAGCAAGTGCACCGAAGGGTTCACCGAGAAAGATTTGGAGCATCCAGAGCTCGCAGACCACATGCGATTCTGCTCAAGTAATCAAGGTAACGTTCCGGTGGACTTGCGGTGGCAAGCGACCTCACGAGTGAAAATGCAGCCCAGTCTTAAGGATAAACTACATATGAATAAAGACAGGGAAAAATAAAAAATAGTTTCTGCTCTTACTACATGTTGAAGGTACCGTCGTATACTTTGGCTTCATTTGAAAACAGGTTAAAGCAACTTTTCAAGATTCAAGAGCTCCCTACCGCGGCAATTATTATAGTTATGGTAGGTTTCTTCTTATCATTTGGTTTAATCTCTAATTTATATAATGGCTATGGTTGGGAGTATAATCTGTTTCAAGGGATCTTTATTTCGCTATCCACTGGCGGAGTTCTGTACACACCGGTGATTTTAATTCGGCATAGTAAACGCCGGCCCTAAAAAGAAGCAGTCCAGAACTTATCTACTCAATATAATTCCGCTACAAATCGCTGTTCTTCGAATATCGCGAATGTGAAATAGATTTTACTAAAACTTGTTTCACGTAGGTGTTTATATTTTCTTAAAGATCAAAGAATAATGAGGCGGCAATATGACCCAAGAGAATCGGGAAAGTAAGAGTCTTGAGGAAGAGACTTTTGAAGTGTTGGTTCACCAAAACAGGAGAGATATTCTCAGGGTTATCGGAGAAAAGAAGAACACAACATTCACTGAAATTCTAAATTCGGTCAAGATTTCCGACAGTCCCACGCTTGCATATCACTTGAGAAGCCTGAGCCAGTTCATAAGGCAAGAAAAAGGAAAATACCAACTTACTCCTATTGGGAAAGATGCTTACAGCCTTTTGCTGAGGACAAGCGCGTACGACAAGATAGCGTTCTTAAAGAAAAGTACCCACAGGGTCACATTTGACAATGCTGTAATCTGGGCTGCAGTGATCGTAGCCGCGGCATATTTAGGGGTAAATCCAGTTCTATACACGGGAATAATTCCGTGCGCAGCTGCAATAAGCTTAGCTGCAACCTACAGGCTGGTTGACAACGCTGAAAATGGATGCGTGTAAGCCAAGAAGAATAAAATGTAGCTGGAAGTTGATTCTTCGTAAATTGCCGTTTTTTAGTCGATGACATCGCAAACTGCTTCTATTCTTCACCTGCACAGGCTGAAAAGCGGGGTTTACCTTATGCAGCTGCATCTTCCGCTACGGTGTGATGCTTCTCCATCCAATTGGTCAGCATAGTCTCTGAAGCCTGTGTGAAGCTTTGCTCTTATTTCAACGCGCATTCTAGCCACGTTTTTGGCGTAGTTTTTCAGAGCCAGTAGTATTGTTTGGAAGTTTACTTGCCTCGCGACTGATAGAAACGTCAACATGGCAATTGAAGCCCACAAAACTGTTAGGGGACTTATGGTGGCCGCAAGCAACCCTACGGCTGCGAGCGCGGCAACAATAATTATGCTTCTTATTTTTCGCATTTATGTCACCAAAGGTTTAGTTGATAGGTTGCTTAAAGGCTTTTTCGTAGCGCTATGTTTTGCACAATTGTTTGCTTATAACTTTAAGTTTAAATTCTGATCCACCATTAATTCTGCCCCTTCTTTAGGCTAAAATCCAATTAATGAGTTAGTCGTTTCGGCTCTAACCGCTTGCTTTAACTTTGAAGATGGCAACTTGAGTGTTGAAGTATGCAAGGGTGAAGGCTGGATCATTTGTGAATTTGGAGTTTACCTCAAAATCGAGATTAGCTATGTATGAAACTGAGTACTCCTGGAGGGTTGCTTGGTAGTTGAAAGTGGTTATAGGCCGACTGGCAACTGGTTTTTGCGGGTTTTGAGCATTTGTGAGTAATGTACTGTTAAGGTTTGATTGGTTTTCTATGTCGTTTTTCGATACCGGATAGATTTCCACTAAAACCTGTATTTCAGCTGAGGACTTACCCTGCAAGTTATAACATAGTTGAGTAATGCAGGGGTTTTGAGTGTTAACGCAAGAGATTTCTGGTTGGTTCTGCACGAAAAATAGTTGACCCACCTCGTTCATGCCAGTATCCAGCATTGCAACTGTGTTTCCGCCTGGCTCAAGAAATTTGCCATCCGAGTTCAAGGTGTAGTTAGCCCAGTCTAACAAGACGTTTTGGTTGATACTTTGAATTGTAATTGTCATATTTGCAAAAGCCACCCCGCTTGTAACTTTCAGAATTTCTGAGTAGTTGAAGTCGCTGTTTTCCCTGTTAACGATTATAGTGGGGCTATTGGTTTGTTCACCTACTATTTGCATGCTGGTTACGGGGATCTGAGTTAAATCAGTGGTCTGCATGGACCCAGCGCTATTAGACAGCAAAGTAATTTCGCTATTGTTGAATTGGCAGAATGCATAGGGAAAGGGCGTACCGCTGAGGTCTGCCAAAAACTGGGGGTTATGCCGGCCAATGTAGCCGCCATCCTCTCTAACTTGAATGTAACCATTATCTATCATGTAGTCAGTATCAAGCAGCAGCGAAGCGTTCTGTGCTGGATTAAGCTCGCGGGCAACCGTCAAAAACTGTGGCGACACGGCGCTTATTGTGGGTCGCTGAGCAAATCCACCGAGCCACCACCCGTAAGTAGCGTCAGAAACGAACACAGAATTAGCAGGCGTGTTTTGCTTGCTCCACTGTATCGCTTGATAGCCTGCGTTATTCATAATTTGGTAATAATTCTGATCGGAAATGCCCTGCCAAGGCGTCAAAAAAATAGGTAAGTCCAAGAAAATAGCAAATAAGCAAACGAATACAAAGATGGCATAGATTCTCTTGCGAGTCAAGGTTTTGGAGATTTTTGGCGCCCATTTGTTTGCCCAACTTTTGTTTTTTTGCATTTGGTTATTTATCGTATCTATTGTTCGCGCAAAATAAGCAGAGCCATAATCCACCATTACACCAAGGATTATGATGACTGGCAGCATAAGGAAGTACATGAATCGATTGTAGTCGATGTAGAGCCCAAACATGTATCCTTGCGTTAACACTAAGGGAACAAAAAGCCACACTATCAAAAGAAATGTGGGAAGCGACAAAAAGTGGCCCTTGCATTTTTTTGAGAACAAAAAGTAGGGGACAAGGCACGCGGAGAACACCAGAAACGTTTCGAAGGTAACGATTCTTGTGGAAAGTATCGCTTGATTAATGACGCTTAACGCATTAATTGTCGTGTTAGCACTTAAATAGGCTGGTATTGCGCTTGCAAGATAAGGCGAAGCAAGAAAAGCTCCGATGATAATTGGCAGCAGCCAGTACAGCAGATTTGTCCGTGATGTACCGAACGTTTTAGGAGCAATCATCGCAATGAACACAGTTACGGTTGTGACGGCCAAAAAGACTGCGGTGCTTAAAGAATGAGTAAAGAAAATTGAGGCTGTCAGAAGAGAGGTTGGCACAAGAAACGGCGTTAATGAGAACCTTTCTCTTTGAAGGTACATGTAGAAGGTCAAAGGAATAAGAAGCAACGCGATTGTGTTAGGATAGCCTCCCCACAGGAGCATTCCAATATCATACCCTGAGATAGCGACTAAAAATGCAACTATGAAAGCAGCTGATTCATTCCATACACTTCTGGTTATCAAGAACGCCGCTAAAACTATAAGCGACGAAAATAATGCCACAATAATTGCTTGCGCCAGATAATCAGGTATCCCAGTCATAATAATTATCATGGAAGCGAAGATGTGGTATCCTGGAAATTCCAGTTGCAAACCTCCGCCCATTTGGTAGAAATCCCACAGGAAATTTGTGTTACCTGACTGTGTAATTGAGTTTATAACGCTAGCGTGAAAACCGATGTCAGCGCCTGGCGGAAATGTTTCTCGAAGCAAGAAAAATAGTCGATAGAAAAACGCGAAAATGAAGATAAGCAATAGAGGGACGTAGTTTTTGGTTGCCTTGGGTATGTAAGTTGTCTCCTGTGCATTTTATGTTTTCGCGTATGACCTTTTGATAGTCAAACTTAATTGGTTAGAGCCCTCAGGGTAAACAACAGGGAATGAGAAACCCGTAATCAAAACAAGAACTAATGTGGAAGCCTTGTCGATGCTGTTCATGCTTCTAACTGAGATTTTATAGTTGATATAAGGCTGCTCGTAAAAATTTCTTGACTGCTTTTAGTCAAGAAATCTTGACTACGCCCGTCAAGAAAGCTTGACGAATACCTTTTTAACGCCTATAATTGCCCAAATATCTTAAGAGTGGTAAAACCATTGAATGTTTTATGGATAAATCATCGTGACCCTAAACATCCTTTGGCGGGTGGGGCAGAGGTTCGTATCCATGAAATCGGCAAAAGACTTGTTGAAAACAATCATTCTGTTAAATTGGTTTGTGAACGCTGGCCTGGCTTAAAAAAAATTGATTATTTAGATGGCATTGAGATAGAAAGAACTGCGAACAAGTATTTAATCCACATGAAAGTTCCAATACTATTAAACCGTCATAGTTACGACGTTGTTATCGATGACACTGCGCATGCAATCCCGTGGGAATCCCAATTCTTTACCAATAAACGCGTAATCGCTCAAGTGAGCCATGTTCATCAGAAAGTACTGAAATTTGAACTTAGTCCAATCTTAGCCAATATGATTGCAAAAAGTGAGCGGAGCCTTAAATATTATAAGGATATAATTGCCGTCTCCTGCTCTACAAAAAATGTCTTGATTCAAGAGTTAGGAGTCCCTAAGAACAGAATAAAGATAATTAAAAACGGTGTAGATACAGCCCACTATAAGCCCTCCTCGAAGGCTTGCATGCCTACCATATTATGGGTAGGTCGCATAAAACGCTACAAGCGAATCGATCATGTTTTACTAGCTTTTGCCCTTGTTACCAAACAGATTCCCGACGCTAAACTGATTATCGTAGGCACGGGCGATTACCTAGAAACTGTAAAGAAAATTGCTGCAAATTTACATTTTTCTAACGTTTTTTTCACAGGAGCTATTGAGGAAAAAGAAAAAGTCGCCATGATGGCTTCTTCATGGGTTACTGTAAGTTCTTCCTTAACCGAGGGCTGGGGAATGACTATAACGGAGAGTGCAGCATGTGGCACTCCGGCCGTTGCATATGACGTCGCTGGTTTGAGAGATAGTATACGTAATGACGTGACGGGGTTGTTGGTTAGCGATGGAAATGTTGTGGCTTTATCTCAAGCATTAATCAGAGTTTTACAGGATGAGCAATTAAGAACAATGCTGAGCTGTAATGCGTTACACTGTGCTTCAAAAGAGTGTAGTTGGGATGAAGTGGCAAAGGAATTTACTGACTACTTAGAGTCAACTAGTAAAGATGATAATCATTGCAACTAACGGGAATAAAACCTTAATTCCCTATGCGGGCTGCTGTTGCGAGATGCAGTGGATAGCACCAAACCCACATATTAAGTCGGCGCAATCTACGCCCACAACTTTTCTGGTTGGAAACTGCTCCTGCAAAATTGTCAGCGCCAGCTTGTCGTTTTCTGATTTGAATGTTGGAACAAGAACCGTGCGGTTTCCAATGTAGAAGTTGGTGTAACTGGCGGGAAGCCTTTTTCCGCTAAACTCCACGTTTCCCGGCATCGGCAGCTTTATGATTTTTATTTTTTTGCCTTCTTGGTCGGTGGATTGGCTTAATATTTCGTAGTTTTGACTGAGGGCTTTGCCATTTTCGTCATCGCTGTCTTCGTAGGCGCACACTACGGTTATTTCGTTCACGAAGCGGGCTAAGTCGTCTACGTGTCCGTCGGTGTCGTCTCCTGCGATGCCGCTTTTGAGCCAGATGATGTGGTTGACGCCTAAGTAGTCGCTTAGGTATTTCTCGATGTTTTCTTTGGGTAAACATGCGTTCCTATTCTTGTTCAATAGGCACTGTTCTGTCGTTAGCAATGTGCCTTTGCCGTTGACATCTATTGAACCGCCTTCCAATACAATGCCTGGTTCAAAGCAGGTGAGGTGCATCTGCTGGTTTATCACATGTGGTATCTGTGCGTCTTTGAGGAGCTCCTCATATTTTTGTCCCCATGAGTTAAACGTCCAGTGCACCATCGCTAACTGCTTATTGCCGTTCAACAAGAAAATTGGGCCGTAATCGCGGAACCAAACATCAGCGTAATCGAACTTAAAGTAACGAATTCTCTTCAAGTCGATTTTATTTTCTTCAAATAGCGCTTTTGTTTTTTTCTGCATCGCGTCGTCTTTAACAAAAAGATTGATGTACTCATCTCTGTGGAGAAGCTGGATTATTTGGAGATACGTTTCTTCAACTTTTTCGACGCCTGACGTGAAAGTTGTTGGGTCATGCGGCCAAGATAGCCAGATCGCCTCGTGTGGAGACCATTCTGCAGGCATACAGTAACCTAATTCCCGTGGAGTCTTGCCTAAAAGCCCATTTTCAACCATAACAAACCCTCATTTTTTTAGAAGTAACCCGTAAGTGTCTGGCTGCCGATTACTCAGAAAACCCCAGCCCTCCTGAATCTGCTTGTTCTTTTCTAGGTTAACATTAGCAATCAGCGTCTCCTCACTGTTGTCACTTGCCTCTTTGAGTATCATGCCAAAAGAGTCGCAGACAAATGAGCCTCCCCAAAACCTGAGCTCACCTTCTTCGCCTACCCGGTTTACCGCGGCAACATGAACGCCGTTTGCTATTGCGTGGCCACGCTGAATCGTTTTCCAAGCGTTATGCCAATCTCCGTCAGTCGACTCGTAATCTTTGATGTAGCCGATGGCTGTGGGATAAAATATGATTTCTGCACCCAACAACGCGTTGATTCTTGCAGCCTCAGGGAACCACTGGTCATAACAGATAAGCACGCCAACAGTCGCATACCGTGTTTTGAGTACACAATATCCTCTGTCTCCTTTGGCGAAAAAGCTTTTCTCGTAGAAATACGGGTCTTGGGGAACATGAATTTTGCGATATACACCCAAAAGTTTGCCGTCAGCGTCAATTACAGCTGCTGAATTAAAGTACTTGCCGTTTGACACCTCAAACAAAGGTGCGATAATCACTATTTCAAGCTCTTTCGCCAGCTGCGAGAGCACTTCGGTAGATTCACCAGGAATGTTTTCAGCTAATTTGGAGGCGTCACGTTTTTCTTCCTGCGGAAAATAAGTTGTTCTGAACAATTCTTGGAGGCAGACGATTTGCGCTCCCTTGCCAGCGGCTTCTCGGATTTTCCTTACAGTTTTTTCCATGTTGCACGCAATATCGTTTGTAACAGAGGTTTGAATTAGCCCGATTGTTACTGTTTTTTCCTCTGTACTTGAAGTCTTGGCGTTTATGTCTTGAGTTTGCGTCACCATTTTCTTAATCAGAAGTAGTGTGCAACTTTGCTGGTAATAACTTTTTTGAGCCTAAAAAGAAAGGTGGCACTTGTCAATTGCGATAATCGTTTTGAAAATCATGGCATCATAGATAAAAAGGGATTGGGTGTGTTTTTTTACGGCGTTTGTGACTAGCCATTTTAAGGAAAACAAATGCAGTGACCGAAGCGAACAAAATAGCAATCACCGCTGTGTTTTGGAGTTCTGGGATAGATGGTGAAGGCGAATTGGTCGGTTTCGCAAACGCAGAGGGAGATGGTGAAGAGGACGGCTTCGTGGAAGGGGTTGGGATAGGCGAAGATGTGGGTGGATTTGTCGGCGTTGGGGTTGGACTTGGAGTTGCAGTTGATGCGAAGGTTTGGTAAACGGCTGTTGAAGGTCTGGGTGTGCCGTCTTGGTTAAACAACCCGTCGTCTAAGGTGTAGAGCAGCACTCCGCTGTCGCTGAGGTATTCTGATGGACCTGCAAGTTTGAACCAGAAAATTGCTCGAGTAAATGGGTAGCTGGAGAGTAAGCTAAAGGTTTGGTTTAGGTAGTCCGCCTGTTTTTGCAGTGAGTTGCTGATGATTGGCGGTGTCGGATCGTTAGGTGGGCTGCTAATGGGTTCTCCTGTTTCGGTGAACCATATGGGTTTTCCAGTTAACTGTTCATACGCGTTTATGGAGCCATTCCACAGTTGTTGGATTGTGTATTTTGAGGTGACGCCGTTGTAGCTGGGCGTTTCGTTAAGTAGCCAGGCTGCGCCGGTGTTGTCTGCGTAAGCATGTAGCGAAATGGCGTCGCAGTAGTTGGCGGCTCCGTCAGCCCAAACTTGAGCTGCATTCTCGTACGCAGGATCGGCGAAGCTTCCTGTGTTGTAGAGTGATAGTTTTGTTGGGTCAAAAAAGTCGTTTCCGCCGAAGGCTAAAACGATGTCTGAGCTGTCATGTTGCTTCACAAGGTTGTACGTGTCTTTAAGCATGTTGAAGTAAGCCTGAGTGAGATTTCCGCTGGCAAGGTACCCGTTGTTGTACTTGGCTTGACCGCTTAACACCTCGTTCCCGACCTCCCAAACATGAACATTTGGAAAATCGTTGAGCACGTCTGAAACATAACTGTCCCATTGCTGAAGTGTCCAACTCGACCCATAAAGCGCAGTGACGCCCTCAACGTCGAACCTGAACTCCCAATTGTACCCAAACGGAGCATACTGATTGTAGAGTTCAGTTAAGTTGGGTCCATAACGTTGATCAACAAACGCTGCCTCTCTAAGCCAACTTACACCGTACTGCTCAGGGATGCTGGCGTTGAATGCAAACGCAAAATCATAAATTGGAGGTCGCATCTGCGTCAAATTTGCTCCAAAAGCGATACCGCTGGAGCTTTGGGCAAAAGCCACAGGGCGAGAACTTAAGCTGCCCACAATAGACAATGATATTATCAGAAATATCAAAATAGGGATACTTGCGCGCATTACGATCGTAAAAATGAACAGTACCCAAAGCTTAAAAGCCTTAACAAAACCGAGAATGCGACGATGTCGTTTTACCTGTTTTTCTCTATAGATTTTATTGAGGAACCGTTTAATTTCCAGATTAGCGATTAAGTTAGTGGTACGTTTATTTGGGTAAGTCTTCTCTCAAACCTCAGCTGAGCCTGTTTGACGCAGTCACCACTGGGCTAGCAGCAATTCTAGGCGCAGGCATATTCTCCGTAATCGGTAAAGCCGCTGGCATAGCCGGTCCTGCACTGCTTATTTCTTTTGGCATAGCCTTTTTTGTAGCATTGTGCAACGCGCTTTCGTCGATCCAGTTGGCTGCGGTACTTCCCCGTTCAGGAGGCACATATGTTTTCGGGCGACAAATGCTCGGAGAATGGTGGGGTTTTGGTGCAGGCTGGATGTTTCTTGTCGCAAATACGGTGGGTCCAGGAGTAAGTGCATTGGCGTTCGGATTCTACGTTAACGCTTTATGGCCAACTGCACCCGCCCATTTGGTCGCGGTCGCTGCTGCGGCAGTCATAATTCTGCTCAACGCAGCTGGTATTCGACGTTCCGTACGTGTTACCAGCGTTATCGTGATTTTATCAGTAATCTCTTTAGTAACGGCTGCCGCAATTGCTCTGCCATCTGCTCACCTGAGCAACTTTACACCGTTTGCGCCAGGCGGCGTAGTGGGCATTTTGCAAGCTACAGGTCTGCTTTTTTTTGCCTATACAGGTTACAGTAGAATCGCCACGCTTGTAGAGGAGGTTCACAACCCGAAACACACAATTCCCAGAGCCTCTATTATCGCGCTAGTTGGAGTTTTCGCTCTGTACCTCTTTGTGGCGGGAACAACAATTGCCGTGTTGGGGGCTCCGGGTATAGTTGGCTCCAAAAGCCCTTTTTCGCCTTTGGCAACGATGATGATGGTTGTCGGAAGCGGGGTAGGTGTGGCTTTGATTGTAGGTGGAGCTTTACTTACAACTTTCAACGAAGGGCTCTCTGACCAACTAGGCGTGTCACGTGTTGCTTTTGCAATGGGCAGGGAAAGTGATCTCCCAAGTGGGCTGGCTAAACTTGGTAAGGATCAGAATCCTTGGCGAAGTGTGGTTTTTGTTGGCGCCATTTCGATGATTGTTGCGGCTTTTGCGCCTTTTGAGCAGGCGGTCGCAATTTCTAGCTTTGGGACCCTCCTCTATTATTCCGTAACTAACTCGTCGGTGTTGAAGCTGCCTAGTAGCCAAAGGCGTTTCCCTCGTGCGCTTGCAATAGCTGGTCTTGTAGGTTGCTTGGCATTGGCTTTCGCCCTACCAGTTACGGATGTTTTGATTGGAGTGGCGATTCTCTTGGTTGGTTTGGCTTATCGTACCGTTCGCCTGAGAATTCTGCGAAGGAATATTGAAGGGAAGAATTTTCGAGACAAAGTTTCTTAAGGCATCCCATCAATAGAGTTGAGTGGGGTTTGGGGTTGCTTCAGACAAGCTTAGATGAACTGGATAAGCAGATTTTAAAGTTGGTGCAGTTTAATTGCAGGCTCTCGTTTGCTGAGCTTAGCCGTGAATTAGACGTTGCTGAAGCCACAGTTAGGTTTCGCGTTAATAGACTCGTTGAGGAAGGGGTTATCACGCGTTTTGCAGCGTTGCTTGATCCCGCCAAAGTCGGCATGAAGGTAAGCGGAGCGATATTGCTAAAGATTGACCCTGCCTATTTGGATGAAGCATGCAGGAAACTGGTGGCTTTTAGTGAAACTCAGTACCTGTTCCAAAGCACCGGCGAGTACGATGTGGTTTCAGTGATTGTTGCCCGCGACATGAATCACTTAAACGAGTTAGTGAAGAATACTAAGCTAATTGCTGGCGTTAAGGATGCTCGGGTATCTGTTACTACTAGGTTTCTAAAATTTGACCCAAGTATCGTGCTTTAGCTAGATTTGCTCCACAGCATGTTGCTGGATTCGCAACAAATTAGTTTCGGGTAAGTGTTTTCCGCAAGATTAATACGTGAAGCCATATCCAATAGCTCAGTTAAACAGCTAGAACCTGTGGTTAGCAATCGCTCATAGAAAGCTGTAATTTTAGGTGAGAAGAATGGAGAAGGAAACCAGCGTTAGAGGCAACGGAAACCAAAATTGTCCCCTGAGTCTAGATGAAACTGACAAGCAAATACTTCAGATATTACAAGATGACTTCCCCATCGTTGAAGAACCGTGGCTTGAAATAAGCAACCGCCTAAAAATCAACCAAGAAGAGGTCTTAAAGCGGGTAAAGCGCTTAACCGAGGCAGGCGCCATAACTAAAATAGGCCCCATATTTGATTCTTCAAGAATCGGTTTAAAAGCCGCAACTCTGGTGGCGATGAGAGTGCCACAAACTCAAGTTCCCAAAGTCGCAGCCACAATAAACCAATATGACAATGTTTCACACAACTACGAACGAGACCACGACTACAATGTTTGGTTTACGCTTGCCGCGGCTGACAGCGCCGAGTTAACCAAAACACTCGAAGACATCAAACAGAAAACAGGCGTAGAAGAAAATGACATTTTAAATTTGCCCACCGCCAACCGCTTCAAAATAAATGTACACTTCCAGTTAACCTAAAAGTTGAGGGATTTTTGCTTGGACGAAACTAACCAAAAGATTTTAGAACATGTGGAAAAAGGCATAGCCTTAATAAATGAGCCTTTCAAAGAGATTGCAGCCCAATTAGGGATTACGCAGCAAGAAGTTATCGCTCGACTGACAAAGCTCAGGCAAGAAGGCGCAATCAGGCGGTTTGGCGCCTCCATAAAACCAAACAAAATAGGTTTTTCAGCAAATGCCCTCGTCGCTTGGAAAGTTCCCCAAAACCGTGTCCAAGAAGTCGGCTTTTACCTCTCAAGGTTTCCTGAAATCTCCCATTGTTATGAGCGTAAGGTTGTGCCCCAACGATGGGAATACAATGTTTACACAGTTTTACATGCAAGGGAACGCGAAGGCATCGAGTCTATGGTTAATCGAATTTCAGTTGCGGCATCATTGGAGGAGTATAGAATTTTGTTCAGCAAAAGAGACCTCAAAAGAACATTCAGCCCTTTAACCAGCGGGGCTATTCAATCTACCTCATTTCCCAAAAAAACTGAAGTCGATGAGGCGGCAAGGCTTGAATAACATTTCTAAGCTTTGGTGTGGCGTGCCAGGCTCGATGGATGAGTTGCGGTACAGCAAAACAACCCATCAAAAACCCGTGGTAGTCTGGAACAGCACACAGCGATGTAACCTAAGTTGCGTTCATTGCTATTCAAGGTCAGAGAACAAACTATACCCAAAGGAGTTAACCACATCAGAGGCAAAAGCGTTCGTTGACGACCTCTCGGATTTTGGCGTAAAGGTGCTCCTATTTTCAGGCGGAGAACCCCTGCTTAGACTTGATCTCCTTGAAGTTGCCCGTTACGCATCAGATATGGGTTTACGGCCAGTGCTATCTACTAATGGCACACTTATAACCCAAGAGAAGGCAGCACAGCTCAAAGACGCAGGCTTCTCTTATGTGGGCGTCAGTTTAGACGGCATCGGGGAAATTAACAATCGGTTCAGAGGCAAACCTGACGCTTTCGAGTTAGCTGTTGCAGGCATCAAGAACTGCCTTAAAGCAGGAGTAAAAACAGGCTTACGTTTCACAGTCACCAAGTACAACCAAAAATGTGTCCCAGAAATCTTCGACTTCATTGAAGCCCAAGGAATCCCCCGAGTCTGCTTCTATCATTTAGCCTACGTCGGAAGGGGAACCACCATTGCAAACGATGACCTCACTCATGAAGAAACAAGAGCATTCATAGATTACGTTTTAGATAAAGCTGAAAGCTTCCATCTGAAAGGATTAAACACCGAAATCTTAACTGTTGACAACCATGCCGACGCAGCCTACCTCTACCTAAAATTAAAGCAGAAAGACCCCAAAAAAGCAGAACATGTGCTAGACCTCTTAAAGTTGAATGGGGGAAACAGCTCAGGCACTGGCATAGCATGCGTTGACTTCACAGGCAACGTGCATCCAGACCAATTCTGGCAACACTACACTTTAGGAAACATCCGAGCACACAAATTCAGCCAAATTTGGAGCAACAACAAGGAACCACTCCTTGAGGCACTCAGGAACCGAAAAATCCATTTAGAAGGCAAATGCTCTACTTGCGGTTTCCTTAACATTTGCAATGGCAACCTCCGCGTTCGGGCGGAGGCTATTTACGGCGACATTTGGGCGCCTGACCCTGCCTGCTACTTGACATATGAGGAAACAAAATCTGATTAGGCACGGAAAAATCGTGACTGCAACAGAAAAACCTCGTCATCCTGACACACAAGAGCTTGCGCCACGAGTTGTAGCCTGGGAATCCACTCGAGCATGCAATTTTGCTTGCGTCCACTGCCGAGCAAAAGCACAGAAAATCGCTGACCCAAACCAACTCACTACCCAAGAAGCCCTTCGGTTGGTGGATCAAATAGCTGAGTTATGCAAACCCATCTTTATCATAAGCGGCGGTGACCCAATGCAGCGAAAAGATATTTTTGAAGTTGCCTCCTATGCTTCAAAGAAGGGTTTAAGAGTAGTTATGTCGCCGAGCGGCAGTAACTTGAATGCGGAAACTTTTCAGCAGATGAAGGCTGCAGGTGTAAAGATGATTTCTCTTAGCCTTGACGGCTCCAGCCCAGAGGTACATGACACGTTTAGGCAGGTGCCTGGCGCTTTTAATTTGGCAATACGAAATATGATGTTGGCTCGTCAAAGTGGCTTCCCATTTCGCGTTAACACAACCGTAACCCAGCATAACCTTAGCGACCTCTTTAACATTCAAAAAGTGGCGGCGGAAAACGGCGCGGCTGAATGGGATGTTTTTATGTTGGTTCCAACGGGGCGAGGTAAAGTGCAGATGGAAATAACTCCCGACCAGTATGAAGCAACCATTCAATCCATTTACTGTGCAAGCCTCACCTTGCCAATGCCAATCAAAATGACCTGTGCACCCCAATATACCCGAGTCATCGCCCAATACCAAAAAACCGCTCAGCCCAGTCAACCCCACGGCAGACCCATAGGCGGCGGCAGAGGATGCATGGCCGGCAACGGTTTTTGTTTTATCAGCCACATCGGAGAAGTCTACGGCTGTGGTTTTCTACCCGTAGCGGCAGGCGACATCCACAAACAAAGCTTCAAACAAATCTACCAGCAATCGCCACTGTTCCTTCAGTTAAGGAATCACGTATTGCTCAAAGGCAAATGCGGCGATTGTGAGTACAAGGCGATGTGCGGCGGCTGCAGAGCACGAGCGCTTTCAGTTTATGAGGATTACTTGAAAGAGGAACCCTTCTGCGTCTACAAACCAAAATAGAGCTATTCTGCTTTTTTGGTGCTTTTTAACCCGTAATCAAAGAACTTCTCTGTTGTGCCTTCGCAGGTCCACTCAGCACGGAGCCTTGTTTTCTTCTCTGCCCTGCGCATTTCGGTAAGTAAAGAGCGATTTAAGTCTCGGGCGCTTTCCCCGCTCAACTCGGCGGTTACTTCGAATCCGTTGCCTGAAGTCTTCACGGAGCCGTTTTTACCGATTGCCTTCTCCAAAACGGGCTTCACTGCCTCTGGATTATCGCTGCTTACCTGGCATTTTAGCTTAAATTTTTTCTCTGTCATACCACTTCTCTGCTTTTATCGGTTTGCATGAATTTCGGAGTGCAGTTTGCCGCCTGATGCCCAATTGCTTTTCGGTGCCTCATAAATCACAATTGTCACAGCGTCTTTGGGTATTCCCATGTCTTCGAAGACCTTTGTTATTCCCTCAACGGTTTTCTTTTTGTTCTCTAAACTCATTCCTTCCCAAACAGAAACTTCAACCACTGGCATACAAATTTACCTCAAATACCTTAGTCTGTTCTTTTAGTTATGTTTTTTCCAAAATTAACATGCGGGAAACCAGCGCTAACAGTTATTTTAGCTGAAACGGGGCGAAATTGCGGAAAGATCCGTTCTGATTCTTTATGTTCGGTTTTTTAGATAAACATCTCTTAGTGAAGCTACAAGTTAGCGCTTTTTTCACTGAGTTCAGCTTATTTTTTATACTTGTTCAATAGCAGCTACTCCCCACTAGATTTATTAACTGTTTTAAACGTGAGCAGTTAGACGAAAGCAAAGTTAGCTCTCGTCAAAAATTAGGAGAAAAGAAAAGAATGCACAACATAAAAGGTAAAACTTTTGCTATTTTGATTGCTTTGTTTCTAACAATATCTATGAGCGCTTCAGCGGTACTTCTACCGGCTGCTAGTGCACATTCACCACCATGGACAATCACCACTTATCCTTACCTAAGCGCTGTCCCCACAAACGTTGGCGTCGGGCAAAACATATTCATCGTAATGTGGTCTTATCTTAAAATACCGAACTCTGCAATAACCAATAATCTGCGACTCCAGGACTACATGCTCAACATCACTGACCCTAACGGAAAAGTAACAACTCTTGGGCCTTTCACACCTGACCCCACAGAAACAACCTATTCCACATATACACCTGGAATAGTGGGCAATTACTCAATTGTCTTCTGGTATCCAAGCTACACCTACACTGCAACAGGAGGCGCAAACAACACCTGGACAGGAGATACTTGGCTTGGTGCAACAAGCAATGTAGAACATTTCTCTGCGCAAGCAAGCCCTGTTCCAGTACAAGTTGCAAGCTATCCGCTTCCCACAAGTTACTGGACTTACCCAATAGAGGCGCAAAACTCATTTTGGTACACTGTTTCGTCTAACTGGCTTGGAACTGGTTCACCTCAGATTGGAACGGAACAATTCCAAACTGATGGTACAGCACCGACTAGTGCACATGTCATGTGGACAAAGCCACTCCAAGCGGGAGGAATTGTCGGCGGAACCAACGTTGGGATCGACGGCAACCAATTCTACACTGGACAATCATACAATCAAAGATTTCCCAACCCGATAATTCTAGAAGGCAACCTTTACTATCGTGAACCAGCAGGAGAAAGCGGACAAGCCGGAGACACAGTATGCGTTAACATACGCACTGGCCAAGAGGTTTGGAGAAGAAGCGACCTACCAACACTGTCATTTGCTATGACCTATGACTTAGAAACCGTCAACCAACAAGGACTCCTAGACAACGGCATATTGTTCTCAGCCAATTTTGCTCAAGCCTTTGACCCCCGCAGCGGAAACTCACTTTTCAATGTCACCGGGGTTCCCTCAGGAACACAGGTTCTGGCGCCAGACGGATCAATTCTCAGATACGTTTTCGGCAACGGAGGCACCACTAGCAACCCAAGTTATTACCTAGCTGAATGGAACTCATCATTACTATGGAACAACGTTGGAACAACACCAACCATTGCATCGCCAGTAATCGCAAACGTACCCTTAACTCCAGGTATGCCCGCAGTTATAACGACAAACCCATACACTTGGAACGGAACCACATTTGTAAGCATGCCTGCCGCTAGCATTCCAAAGACAATCCCAGGAACAACATCCGCAGTTGCATATGCAGAGACTTGGAACGGCAACGCCTGGATAAACTATACAACATCAGCACCGTTAAACCAGGTGTACCAATACGGCGGATGGGCAGCAAGTCCATCAACAACCTCGTCATTAACATTTGCAGGTCTAACGACGGCAACCACTTCAAGCTATGACTGGAACGTTACAGTGGCTTCATGGTATCCAAATCCAAGCCTCCAAACCATAGTTGCTCTAAACGCAAACAACAACGTAACCTCACCCACCGTCGTCGGAACTGCAGCTGGACCAGATGTTTTGCTTGGCATTAACGGCACGACTTCACTATCAGACGTTGGCTACACAATTTGGGGCGGATTAAACAACGGCACAGCAAACCCCTACACAATGTGGGCTGTAAGTCTTGCTCCACAATCAGCAGGCAACCTACTCTGGATGAAAACCTACACAGCACCCTCAGGAGCAAATAACACAGGCGTCATTGTCTGGCCAGAAACAGTTGACTTCCCAACCGGAATCTTCACAATGTACGAAACTGACACACAAAACATATACGGCTACAACATTGCAACGGGCAACCAAGTGTGGGGACCAGTAACTGACCCATATCCCTTTGATGTATTCGTCGGCTCAGTAAACACTGAAAACACAGGGTCACACCATGTAGCTTATGGTAACCTCTACATATCCGGCTACGGCGGAATCCTACAATGCTATAATGACTCAACCGGCGCACTAGAATGGACCTATGGAAACGGCGGAGAAGCAAACAGCACAGTTGCAGCGCTAGGAACGCCCTGGGGCAACCTGCCATTATTCATCGCTGGAATTGCAGACGGCAAAGTCTACTTATTCAACGACGAACACTCACCAAGCACGCCAGAATACAAAGGAACCGAAGTAAGATGCGTTGACGCTTACAACGGAACAGAATACTGGACGCTTAACAGCTGGGGAGACGGAGGCGGATTCGTTGGTCAATGCGGAGCCATCGCTGACGGTCAATGGATTTACATGAACACATATGACATGCAAATATACTCTATCGGCCAAGGAACAAGCCAAACAACAGTACAGGCACCATTAACCGACATCACACTTGGGCAAGGCTTAGTGATTAGAGGAACAGTAATCGACACTTCTGCAGGCACAAAACAACAGGAACAAGCAGCTGACTTTCCAAATGGCGTCCCAGCAGTTTCTGATGCAAGCCAAGCCTCATGGATGGAATACGTTTACCAGCAAAAACCAATGCCAACCAACGTCACCGGTGTACCAGTCACAATATCAGTCACTGATTCAAACGGCAACACAAGACCTATTGGAACCGTCACAACTGACCCAGTAAGCGGAATGTTCAGCTTAACCTGGAAACCTGACATAGCAGGCAACTACACAGTCATAGCAACATTTGCCGGATCCAACTCATATTGGGGATCCAACGCGGAAACCAGCTTCTCAGTTGACGCCGCAACCCAACCTACAACTGCACCAACCTCAACACCACAGTCAGCAGCAGACATGTACTTCGTTCCAGCAATCGCCGGATTATTCGTTGCAATCATAATAGTGATAGTTCTGCTAGCATTAGTGTTACTTAGAAAACACCCATAAAAAAAACTCTCTTTTTCTTTTTTTTGTGCACCACTAAATGTTATTTAACTTTTTGCCTCAGTCTACATTTACCTGAATTGTATCCTCTATTTTACGTGAGCTTCAAAACAATTCATGATTTAGCGTTCTTTAGGCTGTTTTTTGTTTCTGTGGATTTATCAATTTAGTGTAAGGTGAATAAGCCTTAAATTAGCGGTCCTTAAACAAATTTTAGGAGAAAATCTTTTGCAACAAAATGCACAGCAACCTAACTTAACGCCTAAACGGGCCATTTTCGGATTTGCTTTTTCCGTTGCAGGCGCCATTCTGATTTTATTGCGTGGATTAATACGAATCGTAGCTGGAGATATCATCAGTTTCTCAGGCTCCGATTTTGTTCGGCACCGATTCTTTGCTGGTCTAGCATGGAGCATTGACGGCGGAATCGCTGTGGTATTTGCAGTCTTAATTATTATCGGCGCTTACTTAATCTATAGCAAAATGGAAACTACAGGTGGCATAGTCGTGTTAGTTTTTGCTTTGCTTAGCATCCTAGTCGGCAGCGGCTGGCTAATAGGGTTAATCTTAGCGGCTATAGGCGGCATACTTGCCTTATTGAAAAAATAATGAATGGTGATTAGCATGTTTAGGGGAAGAGAAGAAATCCGCAAGCGAATCACTGAGATAATAGCAAAATTCAAGGACAAAGGTGCAATAAGCTCAGAGAAAGCCATGACTACTGAAGAACTTGGCCTTCCCCCTCGGTTCAAGGAGGCGATGCAGAGGCGGCTTGGAAGGACAGGCATCTTTGTTGAGGTAAACGGAAAATATTATCTTTCCGAAGAGGGCCTTAAGAAGTTTCAGGAACGGCTTCAATCAAAAGGATTTTGAAGCTGGTCCGACTAAGCCTCTCCATTTCTTTTGTATTTTTTACCAAATATTTTTAAGAAAACTCACTGCTATTTCTCATCTACGCGGATTGGGGTAAACAATAATTCCAGACAGATCAACTTCAAGTAAAGGCTTTGGCAGTTTTCCTCTTCCAGTGGACCTCATTCGCACAGTTGCCATAATTATGGTTTTAATGTATCATGCGTTAACAGAACCCATTATTGAATCGCAGCTGACCCTTACTCAGTACTCAGTGGTTTGGTTGAGCCAAACAACCTACGAGTCAATTGTTATAATCGGTGTTCCCCTGTTTGTTATGCTAAGCGGCGCCTTGCTTTTGCAGCCAGCTAAAGTCACCGAGCCAATCAAAATCTTTTTCAAAAAGCGACTCGCCAGAATCGGTTTAGCCTTCGTTTTCTGGAGCGCCATCTACTTTGTCTGGAGCTACTTCGCTGACCATACCGCGGTTACATTAAACTATGTTATCAAGACGCTTCTGAACGGTGGCGCCTACTACCAGTTCTGGTTTATCTATCTGATAGTGGGTCTTTACTTAATCACCCCTGTTCTGCGTATCTTGGTCGCCTACGCAGACAAAAAAATTCTGCGTTACTTCATAGTGCTTTGGTTTATAGGTGTAGGTTTGCTTCCGCTTTTCCAATTAATTACAGGGTTTAGCCTGAACAGCAACGTATTTGTGCTCAGCGGGTATGTTGGCTACTTTATTTTAGGCGTTTACCTGATTGGCGGTCAAGTTAAAACCGGGACTTTGAAGTGGCTTTGGGCTGCAGCAATCGTCTGGACCTTTATCGGCACTTGGCTCATGACTTTCCAGTTCCATGCCCTCAACCAATACTACTTCTTCTTCTACACAACATCAGCCAACGTCATAGTATCTACAGCGGTTGTGTTCATGCTGCTGAGCAAGGCTCCCCGTGATTGGCCCGGAAGTAGTCACCCCCGACTGAGCCGATTGGTACATACAATAAGCGTGAATACATTACCGATCTTTTTCTTGCATGTCATCGTTTTAGAATCGATAAACAGAGGGTACTTTTACCTATTCAAGATAAGCCTAACAAACATCAGCTTTTTAGGGTTCAACCTAACCCTGTCATTCTTAAACCCCATTTTTGAAATTCCATTAGCTACTGCTGTCACGTTGTTTATTTCTTTAGGGTTGGTTCTTTTAATGAAGAAAGTGCCTGTCCTAAACAAGCTAATTGGGTAGTGCGGTGTTTGCGCTGTTAAATATGAAAAGCCTTTTCTGTCTCGTTTGCAAACGAGTAGTTAAGGCGTCAATTAAGGATGAACCGAAAAGATTACCTTAAGACCCCAGTTAAACACATTAAGGTAAGTCACGCGCTTACCGTGGACGAGTTGATGGGGCAATTCAAGAATTCGGGTTCTCTAGGCGCTGGACGTCTAGCAACCGCATGTGATGTTTACGAGAAAATGCTTAAAGACAAAGAATGCACCGTTTTTTTGGCGCTTTCAGGCGCAGTTGTTCCCGCCGGCATGCGCACATTAATCACAGACCTGATTAGGCGACATATGGTGGATGTGATCGTCAGCACAGGCGCCTGCATGGTCCACGACGCCATCGAAGCAGTAGGCGGACACCACTACATCGCGACTCCAGCGGTTAACGACGGCGAACTTTACAAATATCATCTTTTTAGAATTTACGACATTTTGGTCCCTGAAGAAGATTACGTGCGATTGGACTTTAAACTCTCAGAAATGTACGATGACATCGCTGCTGAACGAAAGGGCGAGAGCTTATCGTCAAACGAGTTCACCTACGAAATCGGCAAACGTTTAACCGATGAAAACTCGATTTTACGGGCGGCGTACGAAGAAAACGTGCCAATTTTCCTCCCAGCCGTTCGCGACTCAGAATTCGGCTTTATCCATTGGCTCCATGCCTCACAGGAGAAACCAAAACCTGTGATGCTGCTTGACGCCTTCAAAGATGTGCCTACAATCTGTGGTATCTGCTCTAAATCGCCCAAAAACGGCATGATAGTAATCGGCGGGGGAGTCCCACGTAATACTATCCAATCCTCTGCGTTGGCGTCTAAAAAAGGCTTGGATTATGGCATAGTAATCACGCTTGATCGCCCCGAAACAGGAGGCTTGTCTGGATCAACGTTGGAGGAGACGGTAAGTTGGGGCAAAATGAAGGGGGCAGCAGATCACGTAATGGTTATCGGCGAGGCACTGATGGTTTTCCCATTCTTGGTGGCTTCGGTTACTGAGCGACTGGGCGAAGGTTTCAAGCGTACACCGTTTTTGCAGATGGAAAAAGGTGTGGGAAAATAATGAGCCAAAACAACGACGGGCAAGAGTGTTGTGGAAACTGTGACAGCCACAATTGTTATGATTACCCAACCAAAATCTTCTGTTCGACCCGACACTGGCACAACCAAAACCCAATCGTCGACGCTCTTTGGCGCTGCGACAGCTACAACAGAGTCAGCCAAGAATGCTATTGTGCAAGGGAAGCCTTGAAGAAGCAGAGTGAAGACCACCCATCGCAACATTAAAGTTAATAAACAATAGGGTATTTTCTGTGTGTCTGCAGCCCGGTAGTGTAGTGGTCAAGCATAGGGGCCTCTGGAGCCCTTGACGAGAGTTCGAATCTCTCCCGGGCTACCACATTAAGGTGAAAGTATGGCTGATTTGAAAGGTTGCCCTTATGGTCAAGAAATAAAAGACGATTGTAAAACCTGTGACTATGGAAAAACATACCATTTTGACCCTGCATCTGGACAATGCATTAAACGTTAACTTTACCCAAACACGCGATATTCATGGATCAAAAAACGTTCATATCAGATGCCGACAAGGCGTTGGCAACCCTCATTTGGGCATGCTTGGAAAATGATTCAGAAGCCAAAAATATAATTTCCAGCAAAGAAAATATTGCCTTTTCCTCTCCAAAAGCAGCTACGAATGGAACCAGGAAACTGTCGCTTTTTCTATACAATATAACTGAAGGAAAAACAACATCAAGTCCAGCTTTTGTTTTGCATTATCTTATTACCCCATCTACGGGAAACGATAAAGATGACCATGTATTACTTGAAAAAATAATCAATGCGGTTTTAACCATACCGTTAGCCGTATCTTCATCTGATGAGCACAAAGTCGGACTTACAGTAAAGTTAGATTCCCTCACTTTAGAAGAGCTAACCAATCTGTGGATTTCATTGGACGTAACCCTGAGGCCCTCTGTAGGCTTAGCAGTCTCCGCTTCTGAGCCACAATATAACTCCCAAACGCAGGGAATAATAGCCACCCAAGCACCTCAGGCGCCAACTGTCGATCCAGAAAAGGTCGCCCAACTCTACCAAGCAGTGCTCAAAACCTTCACAGAGCAATCCAACGGTTGGAAAAACCGCAACATGGTCGTAAAACAATGGGTGTTTCAAGAATTCAAAAAGAGCACTGATATGTCTGTTGATGAAATGAATGCTGCACTAGACAGTTTAGGCAACAGACTAGAACAGCATGGCACAACAACCCAGTTTATAAAACCTTTAACCCAGTTAGCGTTATATTACCAGCATCAACTTGACCAGCTTAAGGGGATGCAAAAAGTTTCCCGCAACCAAGGAGAGAACCTTGAAACCCTTAACAAGTGGATCAAAGAGGTCATGGATTTGGCGGAAGCATTGAGCAGCAGACCCTAGCAAAGCAATCCTCTTGTTTAGCTATTTGTCAGTTGGGCATGTGCTTGCGCAAAAAGCTAATCCTCGATGACAACAAGGGCAAAAGCTTCTCTACTACAAGAAATGCGGCTGTTGCATAAACTATTCCGCCTATAACGTCGGTGAAGTAGTGTTCGCCAAGGTAGACAGCGCTAAACCATGTGCCGACGGGAATGATGGCTACTGGAAGAGATTTCCACTTCCAGATTTTGAAGGCGAACAGGAAAACCAGCCAAGGCATAGCTGAATGCATGCTGGGGAAGGCAGCGTACAGGTTTGGGCTTAGGAAATCAAACAGGGTTTTGTAGACGGGTAAACCTAGGGCTGGGTCTACTGAACCAGTTAGGATTCTTATGACGCCTGGGGTTGCAATCCATGGCGGCGCAACTGGGTAAAAAAGGAAAGTTATCAGGGCAGAGTATGTTAAAATACCGAAGGCGACGGTATATTTCCAGTAATTTTTGGGGCTTACTTTCCAAACGATAAATGCGAAGACGGTTGGTACAAAGAAGTATATTCCGTAGAAGACTGCTCCCATGTAATCTAAAACGGGTAGCCTTATAGTCTGCTGAAGTATGAGGCTGGGGACTCGGCCAAACAGCGCTATGTCTAAGGCTTGCGGTCCAGTATGCAGATTATACTGAGACATTGTGCCTACAACACTGTACATTATTTCATATGAGATAAATACTGTGACAAACGGTAACCAATCTTTAAGGGCCTGCCAAGTGCGCTTGTTATAAGAGGCATAAAAGAGGATACCTAAAACAAGGAATTCGGGGCCAGGAATAACCTTGTATTCTATACAGAACAAAGATATGGCGATTATATATACACCCATAAAGACAAGAGAGAAGAAGCGGGAAGAACGATAGTCAAAATTCAAATTTGACTTATGCTTCTCTATATTTAGTTTATTCTCTTCTTTTTCATTATCCATTTATTTGCCCGCGACCCACTTTTCCACTTAGGTACTAATATCCTTTTTTAAATGCCTTTTCCCAATTTACCCTTATAAAAATGGGAAACTTGAAGGCAGATAAAGCAGCCACCGAATTGTTAAGTGAAATCAAATATTGACTGCACTAACTATTCAAAATAACTTTATTGAATTACGTGTTTTTCTTGAAGTTTTAACCAAAAAGCTTTAGAAACCACCTAAGCGTTAGTAAACCTGTGAAATCATGGAAAACGTTTGGGATGCGCTTAAGAAAATTGAGGCTGATGCAGAGCAAATTCGAATTGACGCTCAAACTGAAGCCAAAGCAATCATAACTCTTGGCAAGCAAGACGCAGATAAATTGGTTGCAAATGGCCAAACCTACGCTAACGAAGAAGCACAGCAACTTTACTCGGATGCAGTTGAGGAAGCAAACCGTAGCCGGGATGAACACCTAAAGACAAACGAGGGAGCAGTAGAAAAGCTCAAAATCGCAGCGCAGAAACATATGGATTCTGCTGTCCTTGAAGCTGTGAAAGCCGTTCTCGAGGAAATGTAGTTTTGAGTCAGATAATAAGTCAGCCCAAACTTTACGCGGGCGTTCTAGCCAAGATTGGCGCAGAAAGAAGCAAGCTCTTAAGCGAAACCAAATTCAAAACGCTTGCAGAAACCAAAGACCTCTCAGGATTTACGTCTCAGCTTCGAGACACAACCTATCAAGTCCAAATCGGTAAAGTGCCTTTGTCGCTGACCGGTCGTAAACTAGAAAGAGCCTTCAACGAAAACCTAATTGAATCCACTGAAAAAATAATTGCGAATTCACCAAGGCACGCCAAAAACTTTCTGAGCCTTCATATTTTGTGGTTAGAACTTGAAAATGTTAAGGCGCTTATTAAAGCAGCCAACGCAGAGCTTAGCCCCGAGCAAAGGCTGGCTAAAGTGTACTTTTCAGTTGAAGATTACCTTAAAAATCGTGCGGTCTTTGAGGATGCCGCTAAAGCTCCAGGTGTTAAGCAAGTTGTGAATGCTTTTAAGAACACGGCTTACAGGACGAGTTTGAATCTGGGGCTTGTTGGTTATGAAGAAACCGGATCAACAGCTCGAATAGACATATTTCTTGATAAGATGTTTTACGAAAAGCTTCAGGATAGTTACCACCGTCTTAAAAAAGCTGAGAAGCCCCACGCTCTTTTATATGCCAGTATACAAAACGACGGCTTTACTTTGTTAACGCTGCTGAGAGGAAAAGCGCTCAACTATGATGCCAACTGGCTTAGATTAACAGTTCCAAAAAACAATTTTAACATATCAACGGAAACCGTTGAATCTCTCTTGTGTGCTCCAGACTTTGAATCAGCCCTCAAAATAGCGCTCGACAGCCGCTATGGAAAGTTTTTCCTTAAATCTGCAATCCCGGAGGAATCCTTGGGATTCGCTGAAAAAGCCTTCAAAAAAGCACGATTTGAGTATGCTAAATCAAGGAGAATTAGTGAAAACTTCAACATTGGTGCGCCGCTTGCTTTTCTAACGCAAAAAGAAGCTGAAGTTCATAATCTTATCGCTTTAAGTATAGGCATTGACTCAGCAGTGAATCCCGAGCGGATTCTAGCTCAACTGCTTCTCTAAACTTTTTATCCTTTTTTTCCGTCAAGAACTACTTCAGTGAAGTTATTTTTCTGCTTGAATGGATTGAACTCTGTTCCCGTGCCACCATAGAACTTACTGAACCACTCGTAGAAGTGTAACCTTAGGGTGTGAATGAAAACGATTAGTCCTTCAAGTGCAATCACAAAGATGTTTCCGCTTACAATGATTATACCGCTTAAGATCAAAGTTACGATTGATGCTGTACCTACTAAGTTGGCGACTGTGTAGGTTACAAGCAGTAATGCCCAGTGAGCCATCAGCAACGCTAGGATACGACTGTAAGAGATGGTGTTGCTTAGTAAGCGAGTTATAGTGTCTCCACCTTCAAAGAGGCTTTGCCCAAAAGAACCCTCATGCGCCTCAGAAGCCAATTCCTTTTCCCCTCGAGTTTCAATGGATCGAAATGACAGATGCGAAAATGCTACATAGGCAGGTTTTGCTGCAACCATTAAAATAAATGGAATTATCAATAGAAGTACTGGGCCTGAAAACCATAAGGCGAGATTTAACTTGTAAACCACAATTAGATAAACTGAACATGAATAAAACGCTATTTTTGGAATCGACAGGAAAAACGAATCAGCGAAGTCACGTTTAATCGCAAAGTTCGCCATCTCCAGGACTAATCCGCTTAAGATTTGCGCTACGCCTATGCACAGGGCGAAGATTAGAAAGCTGAAAACATTATTGAATGGGTCGAACCATAAAGCTTTAAACAGTGCCTTACCAAAAAACTCGCCGTACAGGGCGCCTGCAACAATGGCGGCTAAGCCGCACGTTGCCATAATCCAGCATACGTTTCTTATTGCCTGGTTTTTCTTAATCACAAAGAAAAGCGTCAATCCGCCGACCAAAAGAATTAGACCGTGACCCATGTCGCCGAACATTAACCCGAAGAGAATAGGAAAAGTGATTGCCATGATTGGGGTGGGGTCTAACTCGTCGTAGTGGGGTAGGCCATAGAGTTTGGTAAGTTCTTCAAAAGGCTTAACAAATCTGTTGTTGTTGAGGCTTGTCGGTGGGTCAAGTTCTTTCTCTGGCTCTTTTTCGAGCACTATCGCTTTTTCGCCCAACATCTCGTGGACTTTTTGGGAGAGTTCGGGGAACTTTTTCTTTGGAACAAACCCCTGAATTGTCGCAAGACGACCTGACTGAAGTATTTTTTTTTCAGCGTTTAGTAATGCAAGAATGTTTTCAGTAGTTTCCTTCCATGAAAGGAGACTGCTCGTGTATTCCTTGCTTAACTTGTCCAAAGAATCAGAAAACGCTTTATCTTTTTCTTTATTCTCTTTTAACTTGTTGTTAACTTCTTTGAGTGCTTGATTTACATTATGCGGCAAATCCTTGGGGAAAACAAATATCTCAGCATTATGGAGCTTGAGAATTTTATCAACATCTAAACCAATCTTGCTTGGTGCAGCCAAATAAACAAAATCGAATTCTTTAGGTAAGGGGCTGTAGTTTAGTACAACCGGTAAATCGCAAACAGATTTTTTTAAGCCCTCAAGTTTTCTATTAGGCAGCCTCGCGACAACTACATGTATAAGTTTCAAATCTTCCGTAACAGAAAGATCAACATTCATCGACTTAGTCAAGGTCAACATTTCGTTGATGTGATCTAATTGAGCAACTTTTTCTCTTGCCTTAGCAACTGAATTGTTTATTTCCTCAACCTGTTTTTTCAAGGTTAAGATTTTCTCGCTTGTCGATTCTGTAAGGGCGTGCCAATTTTCGGCAGTTACTTGCGTCTTTGTTGGCTGCTGGTCTTTAAAAATGTCAAATAACCCTGTTTTTTCGCGGTTAAGCTCTTTTATCAGTTCGTTGACGTTAGCAAGTGATTCCTCAGCCTTTTGGATGCTTTCAACGTATTCTGCAATAGTTGTGTCTTCGGCTACTTGCTCTATGTGGAATTCTCCGAAGCTGCTGAGTGCTTGTAGGGTTGATTCAATGTCTTGTCGGATGCATATTATCGATGTTTTAGTCATCCTTTCTGGTCGAAACATAGAGCATTCTGGCAAAATGTTGATTAACTACCACTTAAAGTTTTATTCGACAAAAGCATGATCGGTTATGTAATCGGTGATAATGACATGATTACTGGCTTCAGGCTGGTCGGGGTTCAGGGCGCGGAAGTAAATAATGTTGATGAGGCCTCAGAAGCTCTAAGCCAAGCGCTTTCCCGTAATGACTTAGGACTTATTATTATAAGTGAAGAATTTTCTACTCAACCGCTAATGCAAGAAACAATTGATAGAATACGCCGCGAACGCAAGAACCTGTTGATTGTGGAAGTTCCAGGAAGCAAAGGAAAACCCAGCCAAATCAAGATGTCTGACCTGATTAGCAAAACATTAGGTGTTAAGATATAGGGGTGCTAAAATGGTGGTTAAAAACGGTGTTTCCGCTATTGCAAATGAAGTCGTGGATGATGTGCAAAAAGAAGCGGAGACAATAATTCTAAATGCTCAAAAGGAAGCTAAAGAATCTCTGAGAACTGCAAGGCAACAAGCAATACAAAACTACCAGGATATAATAAATCAGGCGAAGACCAAAGCAGAAGGCGAAAAACGGAAAATTGCTTCTGTAACTGACGTGGAATTAAGAAATATCCAGCTTCGAACAAAAGAAGGTCTGGTTGATGTTGCCTTCGAGAAAGTTCTTGAGAATCTTAGGGATTTTGTAGCAACTGACGAGTATCATAATTATCTTTTTAAGCTTATAGCGGACGCCTCTGGTAGGCTTCAGCAAAAAAATCTTGTTATACATGTTAACGATAAAGATAAGAATTGGCTAACGCAAGACATACTGAATCGGTTAGCAGAGCAAACCAGTTGCAACCTAACGGTTTCAGATGAAACCACGAATTTCATGGGTGGTTGCGTAATTCAAACTGGTGACGGTAAAGTAACCTACGATAGCACAATCGATAATCGGTTAAAAGAACTTAAGCCTAATTTACGTGTTGAAGTAGCGAAAATATTGTTTGAAAAGGAGAACTAAAAATGGCAGCTGAAGGTAGTGTAATTCGAGTTGCAGGACCGGTTGTTGAAGCCAAGGGCATGTCGCAGGCCGTAATGTATGAACTGGTTGAAGTGGGAAAAGATCGTTTGATAGGCGAAATCATTCGTTTAGCAGGCGACAAAGCCACCATACAGGTTTACCAGAACACAACTGGACTCAAAGTTGGAGCGCCTGTCTTAGGCACTGGCAGCCCCCTTTCAGTAGAGTTAGCGCCAGGATTGGTTGGTCAAGTCTTCGACGGCATTCAAAGACCTCTTGAAGAGCTTAAAAGGCTCACCGGAGCATTTATCACAACTGCTACTAACGTAACGCCGCTTTCAAGAGATAAAAAATGGCATTTTGTGCCAACCGCTAAAGTAGGCTCCAAGCTCATCGGAGGCGACGTTCTTGGAACTGTTAAAGAGACTGATCTGGTTGAGCACCGCATACTTCTTTCACCACTCACAAAGGGTAACCTAGTCAGGCTCGCTCAAGAAGGCGAATACACAATCACCGCGGTTATAGCCACTCTTGAAGTAGACGGCGTAGAAACCGACCTGACCATGATGCAGAAGTGGCCAGTGAGAAAGCCAAGACCACACAGTCGTAGGCTTCCCGCGTCTACTCCATTAATCACTGGACAACGAATAATCGACACTTTTTTTCCAATAGCTAAAGGCGGAAGTGCATCTATTCCAGGTCCATTCGGATCAGGAAAAACTGTAACTCAGCAACAACTTGCCAAATGGTCGGATGCAAACATCATCATTTACGTAGGTTGCGGGGAACGGGGCAACGAAATGGTTGATGTACTCACGAGCTTTCCTGAATTGGTTGACCCGACAACTGGGCACCCGCTTATGGAGCGGACTATACTGGTAGCTAACACAAGCAACATGCCAGTTTCTGCACGAGAAGCCAGCATCTACACAGGTATTACAATAGCTGAGTACTATCGAGACATGGGTTACGCCGTAGCATTAATGGCTGACTCTACGAGCAGATGGGCTGAAGCGCTGCGTGAAGTTTCAGGGCGACTTGAAGAAATGCCAGCAGAGGAAGGGTTCCCAAGTTATTTGCCGTCGCGACTAGCGGAATTTTACGAGCGTACTGGTGTTGTAGAGGCATTGGGCGCTGACAAGCGGATAGGCTCAATTTGCGCAATTGGAGCAGTTTCGCCTCCTGGCGGAGACTTCTCCGAACCTGTTACGCAGCATACTAAACGTTTCACAAGGGTTTTCTGGGCTTTGGATGCTGAATTGGCAGATGCGAGACACTATCCTGCGATTAACTGGATGCAAAGCTACAGCGGTTATATTGGTGAACTTGAGGGCTGGTGGCATAAGCAAATTGATAAGAACTGGAATACTTACAGGGAAGAGGCAATGCGTATTTTGCAGGCTGAGGACGATTTGAAAAGTATCGTTAAACTTGTTGGACCTGAAGCTTTGCCTGATAAACAGCGTTTAATTTTGGAAAGCGCCAGGATAATCCGTATCGCAATCCTTCAGCAGAATGCGTTGGACCCAATTGATACTTACACTACTCCGCAGAAACAGTTTAAAATGCTGAAATTGGTTGTTGACTTCCACAGAATGGCAGATCGAATTGTGGGCATGGGAGCTCCGATATTTAAGGTAACTCAATTGCCTATCATGGATGAGATGTTGCGTATGAAAAATACTGTGGCGAACGATAAAGTTGACGTTTTAGATGACTTGCAAAGTCGTATGCAAAAATATTTCGAGCAGTTAGAGGCAACCTTGAGGTAAGAGATATGTCGGGAACAGGATTAGAATATAAAGGCGTAGCTTCAATTTCGGGCCCTATCATAGTAGTTGAGAACGTCCAGCAAGTTGGTTATGATGAGCTAGTATCTGTAAAAATGCAAACAGGCGAGACACGCTTAGGCAAAGTAATTGAGGTAACTCAAAAAGCCGTTACGGTTCAAGTCTTCGAAGGCACCACAGGTTTATCACCTTCAGAAACACGCACTCGATTTCTAGGAAGACCCCTTGAAGTCCCAGTGTCAACCGAAATGCTGGGGCGAATAATGAACAGTTTCGGCGAACCAATTGACGGACACCCAAGATTTTTCACTGAGGAACGCCGGGATGTGAACGGTTTCCCACTTAACCCTACTGCGCGAGAGTATCCGCGTGACTTTATACAAACAGGCATATCGGCGATTGACGGCTTAGACAGCCTTGTAAGAGGTCAAAAGTTGCCGATTTTCAGCGGTCCAGGATTATCACATAACGAACTCGCTGCACAAATCGTAAGGCAAGCGACCATTCGAGGTCAAGGCGAAGAATTCTACGTTGTTTTCATCGCAATGGGAATTGAACATGATGACGCAGCATTCTTCAGAAGAAGCTTCGAGGAAACAGGCGCAATAAAAAACGTTGCGATGTTCCTCAACTTAGCGGATGACCCGCCGGTTGAACGTATCATTACACCCAGAGCAGGCTTAACCTTGGCTGAGTATTTAGCGTTCGATCAAGATTCACATGTGCTTGTCGTCTTAACTGATATGACAAACTATTGTGAAGCTCTCCGTGAGGTCAGCGCTTCAATGGAGGAAGTTCCCAGCAGAAAAGGCTATCCAGGCTACATGTATAGTGACCTTGCAAGTATCTACGAACGAGCAGGTAGAATAAGCGGCAGAAAAGGCTCGATCACTCAGATGCCCATTTTAACAATGCCAAACGACGATATTACTCACCCAATTCCAGATCTCACAGGCTATATCACGGAAGGACAGATCGTCTTGTCTCGCGCTCTGGAAAAGCAGGGGGTTTACCCGCCGATCTACATTACCACCAGCCTCTCCAGGTTAATGAAAGACGGTATAGGCAAAGACCGCACGCGGGAAGATCATGCTAACGTTGCAAGCCAACTATATTCGGCTTATGCTCAGTACAACGCTGTAAAATCACTAGCTACTATTATCGGTGAAGAAGGCCTTGGACAGCGAGACAAAGAATATTTGCGTTTCGGCGAGCGTTTCGAGCATAAATTGGTTTGTCAAGGCAAAAACGAAAACAGAACTATTGAACAGACGCTTTCAATCGCGTGGGATACACTTTCAGTTTTGCCCGATGAGGAATTAACAAACATAAAGCCTGAGTTCATCAAGAAGTATTATCCCCAAATAGTCAAAGAAATAAAGTGAGCTCTTAATGTCGCTTGAAAATGTCAGCCCCACGAGAATCAACTTGATTAAAACAAAAAAAACCCTAAACCTAGCTGAGTCAGGACGGGCTGTGCTTGAACGTAAACGTGACATTCTGCTCAGAGAGCTAAGAGACAGCATTTATGAGTCCCAGAAAGCTCGAGACGCTTTACAAGAGCTGCTTTTGAAAGCATACCAAAGCCTAAAAGAAGCAAACATGACTAGTGGTTCAGAAACCAATGCGAACATTGCTTCGGGGACTTGTGCATCCTGTTTTGAAGCCGCTTTTCTTTTAGATTTTAGAAGCATAATGGGTGTTCCTGTTCCAGACGTAAAGTTCCAAAGCGCACCTGACACAAAGCCTGACTACGGTTTCGCTAATACCAGCGTAGAACTGGATCAAGCGTTCAAGCACTTCCATAAAGTGTTGGATTTACTAGCAGAGCTGGCTGCTGCAGAGGGCACAACATTTCAGATAGCGAATGATATTCGAAGAACTCAGAGGCGAGTAAATGCATTGAATCACGTTCTTATCCCGATGTATCGGAATATGGTTAAGCAGATTGCGTTGGTCTTGGAAGAAAAGGACCGTGAAGAATTCGTTAGAACCAAACGGATTAAACATATGATTAGAGGGAAAGCTGAAATTGAGTCTTGAATTTAAAAATATTAAAAAAATATTGATTCCTACCGACGGATCAAACAACAGTATGCATGCTGCTGAATACGGCCTAGGAATTGCAAAGATGCTTAACGCAGAAATCATGGTTGTTTTTGTTATCGATGAAATTGTTCTTGAACAAGTTGCAAGATTAAGCCAACATGACGTTTTTGAAGACGAGTTAAAAATGGACGGTCAACGATACATCAAGTACGTCGTTGAATCAGCGCAGAAAGCTGGCGTCAGGATCAGTTCTATGATTGCAGAAGGAAGACCTTTCGAGCAAATCGTGCANNGTAGTTACGGTCGGAGAGGGGCAGACAGAATCCTCGTCGGCAGCGTCACTGAACGAGTAATTGAGTATTCTCCATGCCCTGTGATAATTGTTAAATAAGTTCTGAGGCAAAAAAGTGTCAAGCAAAAACAATTTGGAAAAAGACTACGATAATTTTACCCATGATATCGAAAACATGGTTGAGCAGCACTTGGAAAAAATTCGGGAAAAAGCTAGGATCATTAAATCTGATGCTGCGGCGAAGGGGGAAACGGTGGAGCTCTCTTTAAATCGTGGAGAAAGAAAGTAACCGAAGAAAAAGGTTAATACCTAGAACATTGTAGCTTTTGTTTTATTGGGGCTAAAAAAATGAAAAAGCGTATGTTATTGCTTCTTTTGCTTCCGCTTGTATTTCTGCCTCTTCTAGGCGTAGCTGCTGCATTCACCGTTTCAACAGTTCAATCAACCACCACATCAACCACCACTGGCGTATATGATAGAATCGGCATAGCGATCGGAGCCGGTTTAGCTATTGGCTTACCCGCATTAGGCGCTGGTCTTGCTATTTCTGCCGTCGGTAGCGCAGCCATCAGTGCATTAGCTGAGAAACCGGAAACGTTCTTCAGGAGCTTCTTGATTGTCGCGTTGGCTGAGGCTTTAGCTATCTACGGCTTAATTATGGGCATTCTGCTCTGGCTAAAACTATAAATCTACTCTTTTTCTTTTCCTGTCTTCTTTTCGTTAAGCTAACTTGACTAAGTTGCTAGCGTAAAAGTCCCTGCTTATAAGTTATTGTTACATCTCTATTGCAGTCTCATATTTTTAAATCACTTCTTGACTGCATCCCTATTTAGGAGCTGTTTTGTTTGCCGAT
>PLSP01000018.1 GCA_003165195.1 Candidatus Bathyarchaeota archaeon
CAGTGCTTTAGTGATTGGCGTAATTTGTTTTTCAATTTCTTCCTGGGCAGGAAGCTTTTCTAGACCTCGTTTTGCCGAATCAAACTCTTGGTATGCGTCTTCGAGACTCTTTTTTCCGCCTTCTAGCTCTTCTATCGTTAGATCTAGTTGTCTTAGAGCCTCTGCCTGTTGCTCAATCTCTTTAATCTCATTTTCTTGGAGCGTTATGCGGCTTTTTGCTTCTTCAAACTCTGTAGCCAACGTTCTTATTCTCTCAGGATCGATAGCGTCTGCTTTCTTCGCTTTTCTTTTAGTCTGTTCCAAACTGCTGATTGCTTCGTTCAACACGTTTTGAAGTTTTGATTTTTTGCTTTCCGATTCGGTTTTCTCTAAAGAGTATTTGTTCACTAACTGGTTAAGGCGCTCTGTGGTTAATTCGGCTTCACAGGTTGGGCAGCTTTTAATCTCTTTGCTGCTCGCAAATTTTGAGAGGTTCTCATCTAAATCTTTCAGGCGCTGTGTCAGAACACTTATAATTCCATTGGTTTCAGCAGTTCTAGATTCGAGTTCTTGTACTGTTTTTTGATACTCTTGCTTTTTCCGTTCAAGAATAAGCTCAACGTTATCGATAGAAACTGGTTCGTCTATCGCTTTTGAAGCTTTTTCAAGCTCCTTCGCTAAATTGCTTTGTTTACTTATCTTTTCTTCAGCTATTTGCTTGAGCTGCTTCTTAGCTTTGGTTAACGATGCTTCGGCGCCTTCATAATTTTTGCGCGCTTTAAGTTTGTCAGCGATTAACTTTTCTTTTTCGAGATAGCCCTCATGGTCTTTGGCAGCGTCCTCTAATGTTTTTTTAAGCTGCTTTACTTCCTCTAATTTTGCTGAATATGAGGAGAGCGTTAATTCCTTTCTCTCTTTCTCTGTCAAATGGTCAATATAGTCTTCCAAGAAGGGCAATTGAGCAATAGAATTTTCCAGTTTCTTCACAACTTCCTCGGCTGCAACAGCCTGGTCAAGCTCTTCTTTTTCCCTCTCAACCTTTTGCTTAAGGTTCTCGATATTGCCTTCAATTACTCGTTTCTCTTTGTCATAGTTCTCAAATTGCTTTTTCGTATTTTTCATGTCGTCCAAAACAGTCTGCAAGCATTTGAGTTCAGACTCAACTTCCGAAAGATTTTTCTTCTTTGAAGAAATTAGCGCTTCCAATTCTGCTGCCTTTGTTTCATAATCTCTCTTCGTTTTCTCAACTACCGGCTTCCGATCGAGCTCCGTTTTTAAGGCAATCTGTTTTTCTCGATATACCTGAATAACGCTTTTTATGCCTTCCCACGCTATCTCAAGTTCTTCGACGCCAAGCAATCTAGAAATAAGTTCTTTTCTGTCACCTGGCGTTGACGTGACAAGTTTTTCGATTTCACCTTGCCGGACATAAACAGACTGCATAAACATATTCTTGTCAAAGCCCAAAACCTTTTGAATCTCAGGAACTACCGAGCGCTCGCCGTCTTTAACAAGAAGCTTTCGTTGACCATCAACCATTCGAAAAAGACTGCCATGAGCAGACCCTTTTCGCTCAATAGACCATTCAGCATCGTAACTTATTCCAGCTTCAGTAAAGCATATTCCGACTTTGCATTTTTTGGCTCTGTCGTTTATGAGTTTTTCTTTCTTTCCACGGTTACTATAGTCATTAAATAAAGCGAAGCTTATAGCGTCTAGAATACTGGTTTTGCCTGCTCCGTTAGGTCCTACAACAACGTTGATTCCATAACCAAGTTCAATTTCGGTATTTTTGTGAGAAATGAAATTTTCAAGTTTGACCTTATTGAGAATCATTGTGGTACCTCTTTTTGGAAGTATTCTTCAGCAACTTTCTTGGCTTCATCAATGTCCTTGTATCTGAGATGATTCCACAATTCTAGTGCTATCCCCGCCGTGTTTTCATCCTTGAAGTAATCTTGAATGACCTTATTGACTTGGAATGAACCTGGTTTTAGGTCTGGAAGTCTTTGTTCGTTTTCCTCAACAATTTCTTGCCTAAAAGTGAGAACTCTTCCTGTTAAGGCAGTCGTCAGTGTCTGATGAACATTCTGTCTATCAATGTTTTTGCCTTCAACAAGCACATGTATAATCGGCTGCTTTTCCATGCGCTCAACTTGCTTTACGAGCGATTCCAATTCACTATCAAATCGTGCATAGTTCAGCCTAGCCTCAATCTGCGGTCTAATTCGTTCAATGTTGACATTTCGCACTTTAACATCGTCGTGTTCAAAATCGACTATGTAAAAGCCTTTACCCTTTTTTTGCCAGCTAGCAATTTCATCTCTTCTCAAAACTTCACTGGAACCAGGATAACCGAGTTCACTCTTACCAACTGAAGCCCGAATTCTTGTATGCAGATGTCCCATTGCTAGATAATCAAAATTCTTTGGAAGCTCGTCCATGTATAGCTCAAATGAGCCTTCAAATGGTAGAAACTTGTCAATTCCCTCATGTAGCAAAAGAATACTGATCTTGCCATCAAACTTAAGAGTTGAAAGCTTCTTCAATTCTTCAACGAGAACGACACGATAAGAGCGGGTTAGATTAGATAAACCTGCGACAACAACGTCTCTACCGCCAATATTCAAATGCTGTTGTTGTGCGTTCCCTCCTACACCGAGGATTTGCATTTGATCTTCAAAAAGTATATGGGGCGCTATACCTCTGCTTTTGGGTCTGTCGTGGTCTCCAAGCACCGAAAAAATCTTTGCTTTTCCATCAATCTTCTTCAAAAAATTCTTGAACGCACGATAAGCTTGCGGTGTGGGCCTTGACGAATCAAAGAGATCCCCACTATGAACTATGATATCTACATGTTCTTCTAAAATTTTAGCGCTGATTTCCTCTAATGCATCATAAATGTCTTTTTCTCTTTCATCCAAGTTATATTGTTTGTACCCAAGGTGAGTATCAGCCAAATGAGCAATCCGAACCATGACGAAGTCTCCTATTCACCTGGACCCATTAGGTCCTTCATTTCTCTGCGCAAACGCTCGCCATCATTTTCCACAGTTTCTTCCTTGGACTTCTCAACGGCAGCCTTCATCTTACCAACAATATCTATATCGCTTCCGCCTTCCCTAGTTCTGCGTCGTTTCACTCTCACCATAACCGGAGCCCGTGTCATCTCGCCAACTAGCACAGCTTCACCAGTGTTGAGCCCAGGCAAATCTTCAAGCAGACTCTGCCCCAATCGCTCAGAACTCTTGGCAATTGCTAACTGATCATCAGGATTTGTCATGCGCATAATTATCTGGCTGTTGCATTGACTTAAAGCATCAGGATGGATTTTTGAAGGCCGCTGAGTAATCACGACAAGGAACACACCAAACTTTCTACCCTCTGCCGCAATTTTCTTTATAATTCTACTGGATTTTGTGTTACCCTGAAAAGGAATAAAGCGATGTGCTTCTTCCACAAAAACAAAAACTGGAAACTCAAATTCGCCGCTAGACGCCTTGTCATAAATGTCAGACAACAATCGGAACGCTATATAATCCGCGACCTCATCACTTAACCCTGAAAGATCAACATCTGACAAATGCCTGGGCTTAAGTAAAGCTCCAATATTAGTTGAAGCAGAAGTGAACACCTGCATTTTCACGATTTGCTTAATATATTTCTGGGCTGACTTGGCACCCACTATCTTACTTTTTTCTATTCCGCGGTCTTTCCAGGTCTCAGCATTCTTTAACTCTTCAAGCAAATCTTCCGGCTGGAAAACCGCTTTATCTGCTTTCAAATACTCAATTGCTTGTTCTAAACCATCGCGAATATTCGCCATATTTTTACCGATGTTAGCGATCAGGCAAATTTCTTCAACGTCCAAATCCGAGAAACAAATCTCATAAGGCTCAACTTTGCCAACATCCCCAGTCGAGTACCTTCCAGTGCTTGCAGGGTTCCTAAATACAGTGATCCTGTCAGAAAGTTCATGTCTCTTCCCATCGGCATCTCTTCCCAAAAAAACATAATCCGCATGAGGATCCAACATTACAATCGTACCACCCTTGGCAAGCAATTCATCTGCAAGAATCCCCGCGAGATACGTTTTTCCAGAACCTGTCTGCGCTAAAAGCGCCAAATGCCTTCGAAAACCTTTAATCGAAAGCGCAACAGGAACCTCGCTACGAGTAATTAAGCTGCCCACCCTAATTGCTTCATCCAAAGGATAAGAATAGAAATTCTCAAGCAACTCAGCAGGCGCAACATAAACAGGCTTACCTGGAATAATTGCTTTTTTTGGCAACTGAAGCTCCCCTCTCTCAGCCAGAAAACCCAAAACCCTTGCCTTACCCCATACCTTACTATCTGCCAAACCCGCCTGTATTATCTTCTTAATTATATCAAAATCCAGCTCTCTAGTCAAGGCCTGACTAGCAGACATGACCCTATCAATCTGAGCAACAATCTGAACAGGAACCAATTTCCCATCCTGCTCTTCTTCGGAATAAATCATCAAATACTCCCAACGCGATGGCATCTCACTTGGCTTAGATGAAAAATAAAACTCGTTCGAACTAGCTTCACCAACTATTACTCCAATTTCCTTAAGGGTACTTGACACGTCTATAACTCCTCCCGCGTATAATCTTCTCCCCAAACATTTTTTCCATGTAAGGGAAGTAGATATTATCAACGACTTTCTTCTTAAGCCTAACCCGTTCATCCACATTCTTCA
>PLSP01000049.1 GCA_003165195.1 Candidatus Bathyarchaeota archaeon
TTAACCGATTAGCAGACAGCACCAAATTGTATGAACATTTCTCAAATCAGTTTATATTACAAAAAGATTATCTGAAATATTCAGAGCAAACAAAAAGGATGGACAATATGGCGTGTTAAGTTTGGCATAAACGGAATTATCCTGTTCAAGCCTGTTAGCTTGGCTCTTCTTATTTACGGGGCATTACGGCTTGAGCGTGCAGCAAGTTCTAAGAGCAATATTGGGCGAGGCACAGCCAACATGAACAGAACAATGATTCCGGATGCCAAACTAAAACAGCCATCCCCTGCTCTGAGGATGGGATCGCTTATAAAACCTGTATTTCCCACAAAAAACGATGTTAATTTGCTGTTGTATGTATATACTCTCATGTTACATATCCTTATAAGCGAATTCTGAGCATCCTGAAAAGCCCTGTAGGAGGCGATAAAATGTTGAGTAGAGATTGCGACGGATGTGAAATGCTTCATAACTGCAGTGAACGTTATAGACGAGTTAACAAAAACGAAAAGGTTTACTGTCCAGACGGAACAGCCCATCTTGTAGACCACAACTAAATTTTTCTTTTTTAGTTCCTTTGTCTTTTTTAAGCAAAAGCAAAAATGTAAGCTATACATACCTTATTGAGGGCGCTGATTGTTTAATGGATAAAGCTGATTATCTTGCTTGGAGCCGCAAATACGATAAAAGTGCAGGTTGGCAAGCGCAAATAGAGCAGGAGTTAGGTGCCAAGTTTCGTAGAGCAAAAATGCTTACTAAAGATGACTTGGCTAAAGTGGTTGAATGGAAATTTAACTCTGAACCTGAAAAGAAACAGCGTCTTCTCGAGTTAGTTGCTCGAAATAACGAGGACGTTGTGGAGCGCCTTTCGGGCCAAGTTTTCTGCAACCCCGCAGGCGAGGACAACTACAAATTGAGTTGCCTCACAACTATCGAAGGCATAAGCCCAGTTCTTGCAAGCGTGATCCTTGCGTTTTTTGACCCCCGCCAGTATGGCATCTTGGATCTTGCCGTTTGGAAGCCTCTGCTTGGCAACCCGCCACCCAACATGTACTCTCCCCTAAACTATATCAAACTGCTAGCTGCCATGAGGAAGACTGCAGCCAAACATAATTTGAATGCTCGAGTGATCGATAAGGCGCTCTACAAGAAAAGCATTGAAGAAACAAAATAAACGGGCATTAAAAAAAGCATGCATAATAAAAGTTTGGATAGAGCTAGTTTGGCTGTTAGCTCGTTGACAAATGTTGTCCGTTGAAGGTCATTGATTCTATTGTTACCTCGTCTATTTTTACTACGCTTGAGGGTAAGGCTACGTATTGCAGGTTAGGTGCAAGATTTTGGCCGTCATGTACGACCCACCATAAGAACTGAACTAACGCTGTTGCTTTAGCGTGGGTCATTCCAGGTACCACGTTGAGTTCTTTGTACACAAGTAGATAGGTGAAGCTTGCTATGGGGTAGGCTTGCGATTCTGGAGCATTCAAGAGGTTGACCTGTGTCCAGCTTTGGTCACCCGCCGGCAAACCAGATGAAGCGACACATTGAACTGCATCTTGAATAGAGCTAAGGTTTGGAAGAATCCAGTTGCCTGATGGGTTTTGAACTGCGGCTACTGTCATGTTATTTTGAAGTGCGTATGCGAGCTCTACATAGCCGATCATGCCGGTGGTTCCTTGCACTACAGATGCTACACCTGGATTTCCGTTCGCTCCGATTTCGTTAGAGGGCCAAGCTACTGTTTTTCCTTGCCCGATTGAAACGTTCCAAGCGCTGCTTGAACTGCTTAGGTAGCCAGTGAAGATGAAGGTAGTTCCTGAACCGTCTGATCTGTGAACTACCTCTATGGCTAGCGCTGGAAGGGTTGTGTTGTTGTTTATACTTTGGATTTCTGGGTCGTTCCACATGGTTACAGTGCCTTGGAAAATATCTGCGATAATCTTCCCTGTTAAGTGAAGCCCCGAGGGTACACCAGGAAGGTTGTAGGCAATTGTTACTGCTCCAATTGTTTCGGGAATGTGCAGTGCATCAGGTGCTTTTGCCATGTCTGAAGCTCCAAGAGGTGCATCGGATGCAGCAAAATCCATTGTTTTGGTTTCTAAATCACTTATTCCTGTACCGCTGCCAACGCCATTATAATTTACTTGGACATTTGGCTTAACGTCTGTTTGATACTCAGTAATCATAGCGTTTAAAAGAGGCTGAGGAAAAGTGGCGCCTGCACCATTTATGGTTGCTGAAGTCTGCGCATTTGATTGAGTTGATGCCGGAGTTAAGTAGCCGCTGGCTAAAACACTTGCGATAATGGTTATTATGACCACAACAGCAATTGTTATTGTGTATTTTGTTTTCATTTGATTTGATTCCTATCGTAAAGCGTAATACTTGAGATTATATTTAAATTTTTCCTAAATAGACTCTATTGGTTACAGAGTTTTCAGGTAATGTCTAAAAATATAGATAAGTCATTTTGTTCCAGAAACCGCAAGCAGTTAATACGGATTTTATCATGTAAGCTAAACATTCCTAAGCGGCTACCAACTTGGCGGTTAAACAATGAAAATCAAGACAAAAACAATAATCGCATTGGTAATGACAACAATTTGCTTACTGCTAATTCTTGACGTTGTCTCAAACGCCGCGATACAATCACAATTTACAACGGTAGAACAAAGCGAGGTTACCCAAACCATCGGAAGAATGCAAGTAGCCGTAACTAACTCATATATGCAAATTGACAGCGAACTATTTTCGTGGTCGCAGCTAAACAGCACCTACAATTTCATGCAAAACCAAACCA
>PLSP01000077.1 GCA_003165195.1 Candidatus Bathyarchaeota archaeon
AGTGAAGCAGCAGCAAAAGAACTTGCAAAAGCCCTTGAAGAAATCGGGATCAAAATCGCAAAAGAAGCGCTTGATTTTGCTATGCATGCTGGAAGAAAAACTATCAAAGCGGAAGATATTGAGATCGCCGCTAGAAAAGTAATGGGAAAATAGTAACCTTATAACATTCTTCCCTCCTTTCTTTTTGTTTTTTCTTTTTTATAGCTAAAAAATTTTTTAGATACGTCTTTTATGCCATTGCTGATGAATCCCACAAGAATTGAAAGTATTCGCGCGCAAAACCGACTAAGCCCACATGGTTGCTCCAAATAACGAGGGTGGGTTTGTCTTCGCCTAAGAACAGCATGGCTTCTTTTCCGTCTGCTATTACGCCGCCGCCGAACATATGGTCACGAATTCGCAGCTCATTTAACGTCGAATACTTTTTTAGAAAAAGCCAATCCTCCGCTTTGCCAGCGGCCATCAATTTTATGCTGACAGTTTTCTTTAGGCGGTTGCTCAGCAGGGGTTCAGCCATGCTAATAACTGGTTTAGCAAATTCTGGGGCCGCTATCACAATTTCTTTGCTTGCTTTTGAGAGAACCTCTTCCAGTTTACCCAAAATGGCTTGCTGCCCACGCAAAATCAGCATATCAGGGCGCTCAACCAGTTCATGCTTCTCGTATAGAGGCTGGAGCGTTTCTGAAACAGTGTTCTCCCAGATAAGATATTTATCCTCGAGCCGCAACTTTGTGGAGCGTGTTGCTTCAATAGGTGGAGCAGGATAGTATTTGAAGGGGCGGCTCTCGCTGCTTTTAATCCAACCCTTCTCTTTGAGCGAGTTGAGAACCTGATAGATTTTGCTGTAGGGAACTTTGGCTTCTCGGCTTATCTCCATAGCGGTCATTTGTTCGCCCTCTAACAAGGCAATATAAGCGTCAATTTCATAGGCGTTTAACCCCATTTCATGGAGTGCGTTTCTCGTGTTCTCGTTGATCGACATCTTTTCCCCTTAATCACCTTAGTAAACGTTTGGAAACCTTATTATCATCACTTTTGCTCTTAAGCCCTTCGCAACCTCTTAGATCTTGGAAGGCAACAGTATGAAAGACATCAAACCTACAAGAAGCATATGCCCTGAATGCCTCAAGGCAGTAGACGCCACAATCTACGAAGATGGCGGCAAAGTTTTCATCAAAAAGGACTGCTCTGAGCATGGGCACTTTAACGAGCTTTACTGGTCAGACTATGACCAATATGTGCGTGCGGAGAAATATCGTTTTGACGGCGACGGAATTGCTAACCCTAGAACCGAAAAGAAAAATGGGTGCCCAAACGATTGCGGTATATGCCCAGAACATAAGTCTCACACAGCACTCGCAATAATAGATGTCACAAACAGGTGCAACTTAACCTGCCCCGTCTGCTTTGCCAATGCTGCTGCAGCAGGCTATGTTTATGAGCCCACAAAAGAGCAAATTATTGGTATGTTGGAGAACCTTCGAGCCAACAAGCCGGTGGCAGCCACGGCATTGCAGTTCAGCGGCGGAGAGCCAACTATACGCAAAGACCTTCCAGATTTTGTTAGAAAAGCGAAGGAGTTGGGCTTTGACCATATTGAAGTTAACACGAACGGGCTTCGTCTATCTCAGAGTGTTGAGTACTGCAGGCAACTCAAAGATGCCGGCGTAAGCACCATCTACCTTCAGTTCGACGGTTTAACACCTGAAGTTTTCAAGTTTATCCGTGGCGTAGATCTGCTTGAAATAAAAATGAAAGCACTCGAAAACCTCCGAGAAGCAGGCTGGAACAGCGTCGTCTTGGTTGTAACACTTGTGAAAGGCGTTAACGACGGGCAGCTTGGCGATATCATCAATTTCGCAGCAAAAAATTTCGATGTAATTAGATGCATAAACGTTCAGCCAGTAAGCCTCTGTGGAAGGCTGCCCCAGAAAGACCGCGAAAACATGCGTATCACAATCCCAGACTTTATGAAGGCAGTCGAAGAGCAAACCGCAGGAACAATCAAAGCCTCCGACTTCTACCCGGTGCCCACCGTTGTTCCAGTTTCCAAAGCCGTCGGCGCCCTAAAAGACAAACGTTACTTGGAGTTCACAGCTCACCCGCACTGTGGCATGGCAACTTACCTGCTAATTGAAGACGGCAAAATTGTTCCCATCACTCGGTACGGTGATATAGAAAAATTCGTCAAAGTGCTAAACAAAGTTTATCTGACAGCATCCAAGGGAAGCAAAACCAAAGCCAAACTACAATTGATTAGCTCTATGCGGCACGTCAAATTCGGATTCCTACGCAAATACGTTCTTGGCGTGTTACTAAATGGCGATTACAAATCCCTTGGCGATCTTCAGCGCCAGTCAATTCTGCTTTCATCCATGCACTTTATGGATCCCTACAACTTTGACCTCGAACGTGTTCAACGCTGCCTAATCCACTACGCTGTCCCAGACGGACGCATAATTCCGTTCTGCACAATGAACTCAATACACCGCGTCGAAGTAGAAAAGAAACTTGGCGTTCCACTCAAAGATTGGAAAGCACAACATAAGGTTGAAATAAGCCAACCACAATAAAAATGCAGAACAAGAAAGAACTAAAGTGAAAAGTTATGGGTGGAAAAAAGAAGCTCGGCATAAAGCAGATGGAGAAACAGCAGGTCAAAGAAGACGATTCTAAGACTGATAAGAAAAAAGAGAAAGCTGGTCCTCCGAAAGAACGCAAAACCGTCGGTATCATGCCTCCTGATGCAAAAGACGCTAAAATCGTCGCCGAAATCAAAAAAATGAGTGTTCTAACACCATACGCAGTATCAACAAAGTACGGCGTGCGGATAAGTGCAGCTAAAGACTTCCTTGAAAATTTAGAAGCAAACGGTCAAGTGCAACTGATTTCTGGAAGCCACAACATAAAAATCTACAAGCCTACAGCAGCATAGCTGCTCTAAGCTCAATTATTTTATAAAAAATTTTACTCGATGAGGTTGTTTTGTTTTGCCTGATTTTCCTGAAAGAGTCTATACTGCGGACGAAGTACAAGCCGCCAAGACGCTCGTTGAGCAAGGGTATAAACATAGTTTAACCGTAGAAGGCTCACCGGACTTTACCGCAAAAGTCAACAGCGCTCTTGAATTAGTTAAAACTGCTGGCTACAGCGACTTTTTGACCTCTTACATAAGAAAGATTCAGGAAATTGACGGCATAACTCAGCTTCGTGAAACAGAAGTTTCGATCTGGGCAAACAAATTCGCAGTAGAAAACTACGTTGACTTCGCAAGCCTGCTAGTGCAGAAAGCTTACCACATGAAAGAGTACCTGGAAGGCGAACTTTACTATGGTGGCAACGCTGAGAAACGTTCCGTTGCTAAACGAGTAGAGTTTCTAAACGAGTTACGACAAAAAACCGTTGATGCCGAAGTGAAAGAAGAATGCGAGCGACTTCTCCAGATGTGGAAGGAAAGCTCGTTCGCTTTCTAAACCGTTGATACGTAAACTCTTATTCGTGTTCCACTTTTAACTTGACGAAAAATTTCCAAGTTACTTGTAACTTTGCCAAGGATGCTCACTGGGCTGTAGGGCTGTGATTTCCCGTAGAACACACATAATGCGCTGCCCATTGGCCAGAAAGCAATGGTGCCTGTTTCCACCGTTGGCTTCGCTTTTTCCTCACCCATCTTTATTGGGATTTCAAAGTAAACCTCCTCTTTCCAAATAGCTGCTCTGCCTTCAAGCGGAAACTTTCGTACCATCGTGTCGATGGTTCTTGGCGCCAGAAACCTTACTAATTCGCCTTCGGCCTCACCTAAGCCTTCAATGAAAAATTTTACTTTTATCCGCGAAATGTCTGTTTCATTACTCACGTGCTTCGAGCTCCATAACGAAAACGAGTTTAGGCTAAACAAAAGGAGAAGTACGATTTAACTCTTACAGTTTATCAAGTTCTTGTTATTGCACAATGGCTAGCGTTGTACATTCACATAGGCTAATTAGAGTTCACTCTCTAAATGCTCGGGAAGGTGAATTTGTATGTCTTTGGACTTAATCGGAGAATTTACGGGGAAAAATACTGTTACCAGAGTTTTGCCGGATGGAAAAATCGAGGTCTCTAATCAAGGAATGGGACAAATCTTGGGAATTGATGCTTTCCTCATGTCCACAGCAGTAGGAACAATGGCAAACGGAATCTTTACTGGGGAAGTAAACACGCTACTAACAACAATGGATGGGGCAACCATGAATATTAAAAGCAACGCAGTAAGTTGGCAAGACACTCAAGGAAAAGGCGGAATCACTCGCGCCGGTTCTATTCAAATGACGCAGTCCCAAAAACTCATTCAATTAAACACAGTCATATTGTTGCATGAATACGTCACCAACGAGCTCGGTGACTGGACTGGCAAAATCTGGGTTTGGAAATAGCCACTAGTTATTCTATATGCATTTCTTGCTCGGTTTTGTAGTCTATTATAACTTTGACTCCATGAGCCTTGAATTCGCGGTCAAGTTCAGGGTCGCCAGTGTCAACACGCAAACTTTTTAGTCTATCCAACTTGCCCTTGGTTGCAATTACAACGATGCTGTCTAGACCAACTTGACGGATTACCCTACTGCTTATCTGCTGATTTCCTCTGCCGAAAATAAATCCTTGCCCCCCAATAGGTGTAACAATTATCTTTGCAGCATTGCCTGAGATTGCTTTAAGGATTTGTGTCTCATTTGCGTCGCCTAAAACTATTTTCTTGTTATCTATCAGGTCGACGCCCAGAAGGGTTTTCTTTTGATCTAAAAGGTCGCTGATAATGCGCGTGGTCGTTCCTGGACCAAGGATGTAGATAATGTTAGGCTGCATTTCTTCTATGATGTGGACAGCTATTGCTGCTTGGTTGCGCAGTTCGCTCTCAGTAGTTGGGCTCTCCATTTTGCCCTCTTGAATTAGATGGGGTTCGTAGGGGCTCAGCAAGTACCCATAGAGCTCAGCTGATAGGTGTCCTTTCCTAAAGGCCTCTTCATCCACATCCATCACTTCAGCTTCATGCAATGGCAGCGCACCCCACAGATAATTCGCTGCGACACGCGCAGCTGCTAGCGGACTCACAGCGAATATGGCACTGTGCATTTTAACTCCTGTAGGAACACCCAGCACAGGGACCTTCGTGTCGACTGCTTTGAGCACGTCACGGGCGGTTCCGTCGCCCCCACAGAAAACAAGCAAATCAACATCTGCCTTAACCATTTCATACGTGATTTCCTGCGTATCCTTCGAGGACGTTTCAGCCCTAGCTTCCCCTTTAACTTCAAAAGTGAAACCAAGTTTTTCAGCTTCGTCCTTCCCCATACTGCCAGCTCCTACCACCAACCGAAGGTCTTCTTTTCGGGGCGCCAATTGGAAAAGAAAGGTTTCTGCCCTCTGGGAAGCTATGGGCTGGGCTCCGAGGGCTTTGGCTTTTTCGAGGATTGCTTTGCCGTCTGTTCCTTTCAAACCCACGGCGCCGCCCATCCCAGCAACTGGGTTAACGATGAACCCGATGGTTTTTACTTGACTTTTCTGGGTCATTTTATAACCTAGCTTGGGCGAACCTCTCGGCTTGCTTAACGGCCGTGCCCAAATAACTCTTCGGATTCAACGCCATATCAATTTCCTTCTCGGTTAATTTGATGCTTACCAGTTTATCCTGCAAAAGCACCTGTTTGAAATCTCGTTTTTCTTCCGCGCTTTGAATTGTTAATTTTCTTAAAAGTTCGTGAGCTTCTTGTCTGTTAACGCCCTTTTTGGTTAATGCCATCATAACGGATTCTGACATGGCTCGTCCCTGCGTTAGGCTTAGGTTATGTAGCATCCGTTCTTTATCTACCCGAATATTAGCGACTATGTTGCACATCAGGTTCAGGATGTAATCAAGGAGGATATTTGATTCTGGCAGAATGAACCGTTCAGCTGATGACTGAGTTAAGTCACGTTCATGCCAAGTAACCATGTCTTCCAACGCTGGATTCGCGAGGCTCCGCACTATTCGGGCAAGTCCGCACACACGCTCACATGTCTCAGGATTCTGTTTATGCGGCATCGTAGAACTGCCGACCTGCTTAGAGGATTCAAAAGACTCGAAAACCTCAGCGATTTCAGGGCGTTGAAGTTCACGAATTTCGGTGGCGAAGTTCTCAAGTGAAGATGCAATCATGGCGTAGTTGCATACCAATTCCGCATAGCGGTCTCTTTGCACAATCTGGGTTGAGATTTCGGTTGCTTTAAGCCCAAGCTGTTTCATCACAAGCAGCTGAATCTCCTCAGCGTGCTCGCCCAAACCCGCCTGTGTTCCCACTGCACCGCTGACTTTCCCTGCAAGGACACGTTTTTTACACTCGTTTAATCGTTCAATGTGCCTGTTTACCTCATAGCCCCAAACTGCAAATTTAAAGCCCAAAGTAATTGGCAAAGCATGTTGCCCATGAGTTCTGCCAATCATAACCGTATTCTCGTGGGCTGCTGCCTGCTTTTGCAGAACGGTTCTGAAATCTGCAAGCTTGCCCTCAATAATGCCCAAAGCGTATTTGAGTTGTAGGGCGTTTGCGGTGTCCACTATATCGTAGCTGGTTGCCCCCAAATGTACGTAGGCGCCGCTTGAACCGCATACTTCGGAGAGCACGCGTACCAGCGATGCGATATCATGCTTTATTTCTTTCTCTATTGCTTTGACTCGTTCAACCTTAACGTATTTGGTGTTTGCCATTGAGGCGATTTTTTCTGCGTCAGCCATTGGGAAGTCACCGACTTTTGCATGTGCCAAAGCCAATGCTGCCTCAACATCGAGCAGTTTTTGCACCCGGTTTTCTTCCTCGAAGACTTTAAGCATTTCAGGCGTTCCATAACGACCTGTGTCTATGGGTAGGATAGGCAAGTGATTTTCCTCAGAGGGAAGGATATGCCAGTTTAAAGATTAATGTTTTGCCAGTTAAAACACAAGCTTGCGTGTGATAAGCAGAGGAATTTGAGTTGGTTTGTGGTTGCTTCATAAGACATCACACCCTTTAGTCTCTGAGCGATGTGAACAGTTGTTTAAAAAAACATGTTGGGGTAGGGTCTTGAAGGTCAATTGAACCAAATGTGGAAAAGAACTTGCTAAAACCGACAGAAAAATCGAAAACTCCTGCTTCCATGTAGCACAGTACACCTGCTAAGTATGCGGAACAAAATTCAAAGTAACCTGCTGATAACGTAAAACCGCTCTTTAGGGATAAACTGATTAAAGACCACTGTTTTACCAATCTTATTACAAAACGCAAATAGTGCTTGGTGTGTGGGATGAAGGTAACCGTTGCCGTATTAGATAAAAAAGGTGATAACGTTGTTGACCGAACGCTTGGAGTCCTCAATGATTTAAGCGTCGGGCAGGTTTGCAATTTTGGGTTAATTTCTCCGAAGAAAGCTGTTTTCGAGAAAAATATTGGACTTTTGCGAAGGCAGGGTATTGATTCTTCAACTGCAACCGGCTTTGTTTCTTCCAAGCCTCGAGCGACAGGTTATGAGTTCTTACAGTTAGATGATGCCGCCCTTGTTTTTGAAGGCAGAGTCTACTCTCCCACGCCCAGAAAGGTTGTGATGGAGCAGGTTGCCAAAGAACCTCAGCATTGTGAGAGGTTGCTACAAACGTTGCTTTCAAACGCCGATGGTGACTACATGTTTCTGATGCTAAAAGAAGGCTGGATTGCTGCCGGAAGAGACCCAGTTGGAGTGCAGCCCCTCTATTTTGGAGAAAACCAAGACGTTGCCGTTTTTGCAACAAATAAAGAGGCACTTTGGAAACTGGGTATAGAGAACCCCGGTTCTTTTCCGCCTGGAAACCTCGCGTACGTCAACTCTTCAGGCTTCCAATTCAAAGCTGTAAAAACGCTGCCTTATGCGGAGGTGACAGCTTTGACGTTGGATGAAGCGGCAAAAAAGCTGCAGCTTCTCTTGGAGGAGTCGATTCGACGGCGGACTCGCGATGTGAATGAAGTTGCGGTTGCTTTTTCGGGTGGTTTGGACAGCAGTTTGGTGGCTTACTTGGCTAGCAAACTTGGGTTGAAAGTTACTCTGCTGCATGTTAGCATGGAGAATCAGGCGGAGACTGAGGAAGCTATCGTGGCATCAGACAAGCTGAATTTGCCAATTGAGATTGACTTGTTCAAGGACTCGGATGTTGAGATGGCGCTGCCCCAAGTGGTGGCGCTAATTGAGGAGGCTGACGCGGTCAAGGCGGCTGTTGGGTTGCCGTTTTATTGGACGGCGGAAAAGGCTGCTGAAGAAGGTTTGAATGTTATGTTGGCTGGGCAAGGTGCAGACGAACTATTCGGTGGGTACCAGCGTTATGTTGCTGAGCTTTGCAGGGATGGCGTGGAGGCTGTTCGCAAGACGATGTTTGGTGATGTTGCTGGGATTCATATGAGCAACTTGGAGCGGGACCTGAAAATTACGGGTTGGTTTGATGTGGAGTTGCGTTTGCCGTTTGCGTGGGTTGATCTTGTCGAGTTCGCCTTGAACTTGCCGATTGAATGCAAAATTGAGCCGAAGGCGGATACGCTACGGAAGCTTGTGCTGCGGAAGGTGGCGTTAAACGTTGGCCTGCCACTATCGATGGTTGATAAGCCCAAGAAGGCGGTGCAGTACTCGACAGGGATGAACAACGCCATCAAGCGGGTGGCTAAGAAACAAGGCAAAACAGCTAACGAATATGTGAATGAACTTTTTCAATCTTTTAGAAACAAGCCCTAAAACAGAAAAGCAACCCAAAACATCGTTTGCTATCCAGAAAGCAAAGCCTAACAGTTCTGCATGCAAAAAACCGTTTTCGCCCTTTGAATGGGAGGCATTAATAGGCGCTAAGAGGCGGGGAAAGGCGCAGGGCAACGGGAAAAAACATTTAGGCACGCTACGGCACGGGAAAACACGCTAAAACATGCAACCTGCCAACGCCCCGAACGCCAAATCAAAAAAGCAACCCAAAACACAAGCAACAAAATTTTGGCTCTCGAAGTTACGGGTTTGTTTGCCTGACGTAGCACCGAATAGAGGAGAGGGTAGGGGTCTACTATTTGTAACTGTTTTCTATAGTCAAATAGGCGGACTGAATTTGCCAACGCCCTGCCTCATAGGAGGGAAGGGGTCTACAATTTACAATAGATTTCAATAGGTAAAATGTGAGTCTAAACAAGTCAACCTTAGTGGAGACGAAGTAGGATAGACATCTCTGCTTTTTCCAACAAAAAACAGCTGTACAAAGGGATTTGCGCTATGGAGTTAACCTGACTCTGTCGCGAGGATACAACGTGACTTCGCGGATGTTCTTTTTCCCTGATAGAATCATAGTCAACCGTTCAAGACCGATTGCCCAGCCTGCGTGCGGTGGCATGCCGTAGTCGAAGGCTTGAAGATGATGCTTAAAAGATGCTGGGTTAAGCCCTTTCTCCTGCATCCGCTGCATCAACAGTTCTTTCTGGCTGATTCTTGTGCCGCCCGACACCACCTCGATGTAGCGCCACATCAAATCAAAGCCCTCACAGACCTCAGGCTTGTCTTCGCGAGGTTTAATGTAGAAAGCCTTCGCATGGGTCGGCCACTCAGTTATGAAGTAGAAGAACGGGTATAGTTTACCTAAAGTGCGGAACGCTTCAGTTGGGATGTCTTCGCCCCAGGGAATGTTGACACCTTGAGCTTTGAGGTCGTCGAGTACCTGGCTGTAGGTTAATCGTTTAAACGGAACTTCAGGCGCGTCAAACTTGTATTTTAGCAGTGAAAGCTCAGTTGCACAGCTCTGTCTCACGGTAATGCATGCATGGTGGATAACTTGTTCAAGAAGCGCCATAACATCGTCTCCATTCGCGAAAGCCTGTTCGATATCAATTGAGGTGAACTCGCTAAGGTGCCTGCGTGTATGCGATTCTTCCGCCCTGAAGAAAGGTCCAACCTCAAAAACCTTCTCAAAACTTAGAGTTAACTCTTCTTTGTAGAGCTGCGGGCTCTGGGCAAGGTATGCTTTTTGACCAAAATAGTCAACACTGAAAAGCTCTGCTCCGCCTTCCGTCGCAGAAGCAATAATTCTGGGTGTATGAACTTCTAAGAAGCCTTTTTCAAAAAGAAAGCTTCGAATCGCGTTAAGCGCGGTGTGTTGAATTTTGAAGGCAGCGAGGCTTTTTTCCTGGGTAAGGTCTAGTGCTCTTGCGTCAAGTCGTGCTTCAATGTTGGCTGGCGTTTTACCCGTGATGTCGATAGGTAACTGCTCTGTAGCGATGCTTAAAATTTTTAGCGCGGAAGGTATGACTTCTATGCCTCTTGGGGTCATGTTTGTTTTCTTAACGTTTCCCCTGACTGCCAAGCTGAACCGCTTCTGCAATAAGTCTGATTTAGCTAAAACTTCAGGCGCAATTCGTTTCTTAGGAATCGTTATCTGAATTGTTCCTTCTCGATCATGCATAATGATGAAACGGATTCCGCCTAAATCGCGGATTTCCTGCACCCAACCAAAAAGAGTAACCTCTTGACCGTCGGCTTCTGGCGTCAAGTCGCAAGTATAGTGCGTTCTATTCCAGTCACCTATACCATCCAAGTTCATCGTTTCTCGCCAACTAATCTGCGATTTCAACGCGCAAAGACATTTTACGTACTTTGCTGGCGATTTCCTTTAAAGCTTTAAGGTCAAAAGGCAACTGTGCGCCTCGTTTTCGCTTGAGAATGACTCGGGTTTCAGTAGTTCCGTCTGGAAGCCAAATGGTGTTTATCGTCAGTATGCTGAAGGGTACAAAGAGGTCTTCTAGGAATTTGCGATCGTCTACCCCGTGCTCTAAGACCTTAACGTTTTTACCGGTTTCATCGCCTATCGCTTTAACGATTTTGCCGCTGTAACCTAAAATCTTTGGAACGTCTCCATGCCCAACGATTATGGCTAAAGTTTTCTCTACATCAACTGCTTTGTAGAAGCAGACGTTTTGCAGGGAAGGGTACTTCTCCTCTAAGGACAGCAGTAAACGGGCTATTTTCAGGTCTAAGTCGCTGATTTCACCAGTTTTCACTTTGGCCGAACATTTTTGGCATAGTATGCCACTTTTTAGGCAGAAACTGCATAGTTCTGTTTTCATTTTGACGTCTTTTTTCCTGCAAAGTAAGGAGTTTTCGCTACTGCGTAACTATTTAGCCAACGTTATCTCGATGGTGCTCACATTTGTCGTGGAGTCGCCCTCTTGCTCAGGCGACAGCTGATCAGTCCCTATTCCGATTTTTTTTATTTTAATCTCGGGAAGGAACCTGTGTCTGACGACTTCAGCGACGTCTATTGCTCGGCTGATGGATCTTCCACGGGCTTTAATGCTTACTTCTTTTGCTCCGCCATGGAAGAAAGTGATGCATGCGAGGACATAGTTCATGATCGGTTTCTTTCCGATCAAGACTGCGTTGCACTCTGTCACGCCTTCGCTTCACTCCTAGTTACTTTTTAAGTGGCTTCACTAAAGCCTTTTATGTTTATAAATACATTGTGGTGTTAGCTTTCTTTTGTGGCTAAATGTCTGCAAATTATACCTCGATGGGTAATCTGTGAAACTTATCGGTAGAGCCGCATTATCGTTTGCTTCAGACGCTATTTTCTTTTTTCTTAAAATCTCTACAACATGTTTAGCACAGGATTAGAATCCAAATTATAGATACAAGCTTAACGTCAAAAATGTAAGCTGCCAGTTTTTGTTTCTGAGCAGTAAACTTGTTATTTTCGGTTTTTTCGAGAACGTCAAATTCTTAAGCAACCTACACTATTGTAAAGGTTTAACTTAACAAAACATTACACTAAGTGACCCATTTGGAACCTCTAACTAAACGGTCGATCCAACTGCTAAAAACACTCTATGAAAAAGGCAAATCCACCAACACTTACACGCTTAGAGTAAAGCAAGACGAATTATCAAATCAGCTAGGCGTAAGCAGACAAGCATTGAACGTTCATTTGCGTAAACTAAAAAACCACGGATACATCCGCACAGGCAGAGGCTTCATTGACGTCACTGACAAAGGTTTAAGCGCCCTAGGGGTATCCACCACTCCAGCCTTTATCCTGCTTAAAGTTTCACCGATCAAACGAATACACGTTTACGATCAAATCCGTGAGCTTGCAGTATCTAGAGCCTTCAGAATAGCTGGCGAAGTCGATGCCCTCATAATTGTTGAGAGAGACAACTTGGACGAAATTTTAAAGAAGCTTTATGGAATAGATGGCATAGAAGATACACGTTCTTATGTAACGATTGAAGAAATCAAATAACCGATTTCCTGCCTCAAAATTTTTCTCTGATAAACTTTAAAGTTAAGACAAAAGGTATATTTGATACTTAATCATCAAAGACTTAGCCAAAACGGAAGGTTAACAGTAAAATGCCCATATTAGACCCAGTGAAAAAGGCAATAGCGCAAAAACACAGGTTATACATGAAAATCTGCAGAGATTGCGGCGCACGCAACGCTGAAACCGCTTTGAAATGTAGAAAATGTAAAGGCAAAAATCTGCGCTGGAAGAAACGAGAAATAGTAAAGTAATTCGCGATTACTTTTCTTTTATTTCCGACTTAAATCACATACTAAAGGGTATTTACGCAAAAATATCTGGGTATCGTGATTCACCTAATTTATTGAATTAAGAATTATTTTTGTTAGCCGGTGACTTAGTTTAAGTCTAAGCGCTTTTGTCGGCAGTTCAACACTTTAGTTTGCCCTTAAGAGTTTTCGTCTTACGGAACCGCGGGTTCTGCAAACGGGGCCGTTTCAGTTTTCTACAGAGAAATCTTGATACATTCGGCTTTTTCTTTGCAAAAGTGTTCCCGTAAACAGGGAATCACTAAAGGGCGTTAGCAAGGGTCTCCATGTTAAAAATTGTGTTTGCACAGCCATTTTTAATCAAAGGTATCGCTTGCCCTGAAACACCTAAGCTGTTCAAAAATGGCCCAAACAATTTAATTTCTTCCCCGCATGCTACTCCCACGACGCCTTCATAATTTGTATTTTTCAAGATTTTGGGTATGCAGGAGCCGCCTGGCACAATGTAGACATCGTATCCTTTTGCCTGAGCGAATTTGCTTGATTGGTTAACTAGACACTCTTCGTCACAATGAGCACATGTGTACGATGGTATATCCGAATTAAAAGCAGCTTTGCAGCGGCTATCTAAATACTTTCTTGAACAATGTGACAGGAAAACCGCTCTTTTTTTGGTTTGCAGAAATTTGCCTCTCTCATTAGCGTTAACTGCTTGTAAATCGATAAAATCCTGTAAAAGAACAATAGCGTCAGATAGGTTTAGTCCCGTAGCTTCTTGGATTCTGAATTTTATAATAATCCTCTGCAGCCTGCTAAGAAGCGACTTGGGCATGCCCTTTTGACAGCTTACCGTAGCGATTTCAGTGAAGAAAAAACGAGGCACCTTGGACAGGTCGAAGGTGAATTTATAGGGCATGTGTTTAGCATAGATTAACCATACTTAAAAGAATAACTGTGTGAAATTAATATCCGACAGGCTTATTTTCTTTGAACTTTAAATCTAAAAGTTCTTTTATTGACCTAAGTTCTTCACGTAGCTGCTTTACTTCTTCCTCAAGGCTGCTGGCACGAGACTCAGCTTCTTTCTTAAAAGACTCTATCCTAATCGAAAATTCAGGTCTCGAATAAACTTCCCCAAGTTTTAGATTTAGATTAACTAAATTCTCTCTTAACCCTAACTCAATTTCCTTAAGCTTAACAACTAACTGTTCAAGTGTTGCCGCTTTGGAGCTTTTTTCGCTAGGTTTGGCTATTTTGCGATCCATTGCAAATAAAAAGGGTGAAACGGTTAATTAAATGCTTATTTCAAACATTAACCGTTCAACAAGCTCCTTATACCTGTTCCTTATGGTTACTTCTGTTACCTGGGCAATCTCGGCGATTTCCCTTTGGGTTTTCCGTTCACCCGTTAAGACTGACGCAACGTAGCTTGCCGCGGCCGCTATCCCGGTTGGGCCTCTGCCTGACGTTAGTTTCAGTTCTTTTGCAGCTGCTAAGATTTTATGTGCGATTTCCTCAACTTTTCCTTGCATGGTTAACTGGTTTGAAAATTTTGTTATGTATTGGCTTGGTCGCAGCGGCGGTATGGAGTAGTTTAGTTCTCTGATTAGGAAACGATAGCTTCTGCCGACTTCTTTCTTGTTTACAGTCGACGCTTGCGCAATCTCGTCTAATGTGCGGGGTAACCCGCATTGCCTGCACGCCAAATAAAGTGCTGCTGAAGTGACGCCTTGAATAGATCTTCCTCTTATTAGGCGTTCTTTTACGGCTTTTCTGTAAATTACTGAGGCGGTTTCGAGAATGTTTTTTGGCAGATTCAAATTATTGGAAATCTTTGTGATTTCTGAAAGTGCAAACGCCAAGTTGCGTTCTGTAGCGTCTGAAACTCTGATGCGTCTTTGCCATTTTCGCAAGCGATAAACTTGCGCTTTCTGCCCTGGCGAGAGACTTTTTCCAAATATGTCTCGGTCATGCCAGTCGATAGTTGTTGATAAGCCTTTATCATGGATTGTAAAGGTTAAAGGTGCTCCAACGCGGGTTCGCTTTGACCGCTGCTCATCGTCGAATGCTCGCCACTCGGGTCCTCGATCAGCTAATTTCTGCTGCACTACGATTCCGCAATCCATGCAAACTATTTCAGCTTGTTCATAATCCCGCATTAGTCGGGTGCTACCGCATTCTGGGCAGACTTGTATTTTGGGTGGTTCTGTTTTTACAGTTTGATCCACTTCTTCATGTAACTTGCTGTCTCTGCTCATTCAACTTAACCCCTTTTCTTAGTTTTCGAGAGAAGCAAGTATACTGGTTTATTCAACAACTTAGCGGGTTCATTAACAGACGGCTTAACGACTGCATATGGCGCCGACACTGGACCTATGATGTCAAAAACTCTGCCTATAACCTTTAAGTTTTCATCAACAACATCCAAGCCCACTTTGGGCGCTTCCTCGCTTTTAACAATCAAGTTTTTAGACGGAGTTAACGCCCGCACTTTGCCCAATTTCTGCAAACGCCTAATCCCCCCTCTCGAAAAACATGTACGTGACCGTAGATGCGTATTTAAAGCTTTCTAAGCCCTTTAAAAGGCTAAAGTTGTGTTTGACATTTTATAGTCGAAAGATTCTTAAATAAGATGTGTGGATAAGACTGTGCCTTAAAAGGGTGAGGCTAATATGTCAAAACCATTTTATGTAAAATATGAAGTACCGAAAGAAATCGTAGATGCAGCCTATGAAGCCCTAACTATTGCTTCTAAATCAGGCGCAGTTAGGAAAGGAACAAACGAAGCAACAAAAGCTGTTGAACGATCACAAGCAAAACTAGTAGTAATAGCTGAAGATGTTGATCCTCCAGAAGTGATAGCACATTTACCGCTTCTCTGTGACGAAAGAAAAATTCCATACGTGTTTGTTCCCAGCAAAGAACAACTCGGCAAATCCATCGGCATAGACGTTCCATGCGCTGCAGCATGCATCTTACGAGAAGGCGAAGCAGCAGGACTAATAAAAGAAATCGTCACGCGTATCGACCAGGTTAAACGAGGCTCTCAGTAATGAGCAAGGAAGCAGCAGAAGAACCAATCCCTTCAGAAGTCATCCAAGTCATCGGCCGAACAGGAGTAACAGGCGAAATCACTCAAGTCCGAGTTCGCATTATGGACGGCAAAGATAAAGGCAGAATCATAACACGCAACGTTAAAGGACCCGTACGAGTTCAAGATATTCTGATGCTGCGAGAAACAGAAAGAGAAGCAAAGAAAATCACAAGATAAGCTGTTTAGGAGAAAATTGTCATGCCAAAAAATCGTAAATGCTCGTTCTGTGGTGCTGATTTCCCAGCTGGCACAGGCATGATGTTCGTCAAAAACGATGGTTCAGTTCTTTGGTTTGATTCTGGCAAATGCAAGAAAAGTTCGCTTCAATTCAAACGAGATGCTCGTAAACTAAAGTGGACCAAGTACTTCGGTAAAGAAGAGAAAGGTAAAGGTTAAAAACCAAATCTTTCTCAGTTTTCTAACCCATTTTTTCATTTTTCCAAATTAGATATCCGACTTTTGACCGAATCCTTATGTTTTCTATTTGCTTTATTTCTGAATTCAGGTTGTCGTCTAAACTTGCCAGTTTTCCGTACAAAGAAAGAAGCTTTCCAATGGTTAAGCACAGGCAAAAAAACAATTGATATCCGAAAAGGTAAACCCCACCGGGGCGAGATAGCAGTGTACCTTTCAGGTCGCAACGTTTTGCGGATGAAGGTGATAAAAAAGGAAACTGGCGCACTGACGGAGGTTTTGCGTTCGGACAATTTTAGATTGGTTATCCCTTCCGCTTCCGTAGTTGAGGTTGCTGTTGCTTATTTGCTGCGGCTCTACGATGGTTACGACGGGCTTTTTACTGCTTATTATGTTGATCCTTTGTAATTTGATTTTTTTAACATTCTTAAGTTAAGGCATGTTGGTTGTTGTTTATCTGCTTCTCTTATACGCTTTTAGTAAAAAAAATAATGAAAACGTAAAACTTAAATAGAATAAATGCGATTATTCGTGTTACCAGTAAATGAGGAATAAAGAATGGTGAAATTTAGCGGTTGCTATACTGCACTAATAACGCCCATGACCCGTAATCGCCATGTCGATTACGAAGGTTTACAACAATTGATCGATTTCCAAATAGAAAACGGCGTAAAAGGAATTCTTGCAATGGGAACAACTGGTGAGAGCCCCACGCTGGACTGGCTTGAACACAATAAGGTTATTGAGAAAAGCCATGAGTTTGCCTGCAAAGTCTTAACCATCGCTGGGACAGGAAGCAACTCAACCCAGGAAACACTCGAAGCCACCGCGCATGCGCAAAACGAGGGTATAAATTGCGTCTTACTTGTCGATCCCTACTACAATGGGCCAAGCTCAATGGAGATACGAAGAGAATACGTCGAGCCCGTAGCAAACAAGTTCCCTGAAATACAAGTAATCCCCTACGTTATCCCTGGCAGAACCGGAACTCAACTTTTTCCCCAAGACATAGCTATCCTGCATCAGCAGTATCCAAACGTTCGCAGTGTAAAAGAAGCCACAGGCGACTTGAAAAACATGGAATTAACAAGGCAGCTTTGCGGGAAAGACTTTGACATCTTAAGCGGCGATGACGACAAAACTTACACAATGATGCTTTCACCTGACATCCAAGCCAGTGGAGTTATTTCCGTCATCGCAAACGTCGCTCCCGGCTCGGTCGTCGACATGGTTCACTACATGCTAGAAGGCAATGAGGAAGCAGCTAGCGTAATCTCCCAGGCACTACAGCCGCTTTTCAATCTTGTCACTGTCAAAACACAGGAGCAGACGCCGTTTGGGCCTGTTGCATGCAAAGCGAGGAATCCCTTGGCCTACAAGACGCTTATGAACGTGCTTGGCATGCCCTCGGGACCTTGCAGGCAACCATTAGGAAAAATGACGCGTGCCGGTTTAGAACTAGTACTTACAAATGTGCGGAAAGTCTATGAATCCAACCCGCAAATTCTCCAGCCAGTCGCCGATACCTTTGGCGTAGATCTCAAAGACCGACTATACAACGAGAAGTATCTGGAAGGACTCTACTATGCTTAAGCTATGTGTAGCAGGCGCTGTTGGTAGAATGGGTAACGCCATAATCCAAGAAGCTACCGCAAAGGGTCACCAAATCGCCAGTGCCATTGAAGCCCCAAACAGTCCATCAATAGGAAAAACACTGCGTGAACTCGGCATAGCCAATTCCGACACAATCATCCTGAGTTCCGACAGATTAAGCGAAGCCTTAGATGATGCCGACACTTACGTTAGTTTTACGGCGCCAGCCGCCGAAGTAGTTAATATACCCATAGTCGCTAAGGCTGGAAAACGCATAGTACTTGGCACTACAGGGTTTACTCCAGAACAGAACCGACAAGTTGTTGCCGACATGACGGGAAAAGTGCCCGCGGTCTTTTCTCCCAACTACTCAGTTGGCGTAAATATACTCTTCAAGATTGCAGAATCGCTGAAGGCATTCCCATCTGGATATGATTTTAGCATAAATGAAATTCATCACACAGGCAAGAAAGACGCGCCAAGCGGAACCGCAAAGAAACTTGGTGACATAGTCTCAAACGCTCGTGGCTATTCAAAGATCGTTTCAGGTAGAGAAGGCATTAGCCCAAGGCAAGTCGGCGAACTTGAAGTCACCTCTCTGCGAGCAGGCGGCGTTCCAGGAATCCATGATCTCATCGTTGCAGGACCTTATGAGATGCTGAGAATAGAACACATTGCTTTTTCAAGGAATGTCTTTGCACAGGGAGCTGTTTTCGCTGCTGAATGGCTAAGCAGGCAAACTAAGCCTGAAGTGTACAGCATGGCGGACGTTTTAGGCTTATCTTAACTGCCGAAAACTAGCCATTAACTTTTTTATCAAGGAAAACCAACACAGATCAGCAAAGGAGTAAACAATCAGTGTCAAACAAGCGTAAAGTAGCAATCCTAGGCGCAACCGGAGCCGTTGGCCAAAGGTTCATTCAACTCTTACAAGGGCACCCTTGGTTTGAAATTGAGGTGCTTGCTGCTTCAGAGCGATCAGCGGGCAAAAAATACGGCGAAGCCTGCAACTGGGTTATGGAGACGAACCTGCCCCCGGAAATTGCTGAAATGCCAGTGGCTAATGCTGACGTTGCTTCGGTGGAGAAGGCAGGCGATGTTGATATTGTCTTTTCCAGTTTGCCAGGTGATTTGGCTGGTCCAGTTGAAGCTGAATTTGCGGCTCTCTACCCTGTTTTCAGCAAAGCTAGTGCTCACCGCATGGAGAAGGATGTTCCTCTGGTTATTCCAGAAATCAATCCGGACCATACTGACCTCATTAAGATTCAACAGAAGCAGCGGGGCTGGAAAGGCTTTATCACAACAGACCCCAACTGCAGCACCATCCAACTTGCAATCTCACTCAAACCTTTGATGCAGTTTGGACTCAACCAAATTATCGTGAATACTATGCAGGCGCTTAGCGGTGCAGGCTACCCGGGTGTCGCGTCGTTAGATATAATCGATAACGTTGTTCCCTTCATTTCAGGAGAGGAAGAAAAGATGGAGCAGGAATCGCTTAAGATCCTTGGCAGCTTCAACGGTAAATCCGTCCAGAACGCTGACTTTCAGATTAGCGCAAGCTGCAACCGAGTCCAAGTCAAAGACGGACATTTAGAGTCAGTTTTCGTTAAGCTAAATGAGGATCCGTCATTGGATGAGATAGAGGCTGCCTTTACCAAGTTCAAAGGTGAACCCCAAAAGCTAAAGTTGCCCTCTGCGCCAGTGAACCCCATAGTTGTTCGCCATGAGAAAAACCGTCCACAGCCACGTTTCGATCGCGATACGGGCTGCGGAATGAGCGTTGTGGTAGGCAGGATACGCAAGGATCCGATTATGTCTTTTAAGTATATATGTCTTGGACACAACACCGTTCGTGGAGCAGCAGGCGGAGGCATACTTAGTGCGGAGTTGTACGTTGCGAAAGGCTTGGCCTAAGCCTTCTTTGCATTAATAATTTAGGCAGGGGAAGAAAAGGGATGGTTAAATTAAGAAAGCTGCATGAACCTTTAGAAGACCGAAAAGGCAGTTTGTATTTTGATGGCTGTTCAGTTAAGGAATTGGCGGAGAAATATGATACTCCATTATATGTTGTGAGTGAGAAGCGGATAAGAGACAACTATAATCATCTCCATGATGCGTTGATTCGAATTTACAAATACGTGCGGGTCTATTACGCTGCGAAAGCCAACAGTAATCTCACCGTGCTTAAAATTCTGCACTCGCAAGGCGCATACCTTGACACTGTGAGCCCAGGAGAAGTTTTCATGGGGTTAATAACTGGGTACACTCAGGACCGCATAATGTATACTGGAACCAGCGTGAGAAACGACGAACTCAAAATGCTCGTAGACGCCAATATAACCGTAAACATCGATTCCCAATCAGAACTAGATAGGCTGCTAAAAATCTCTGTACCCCAGATTATTTCCGTGCGTGTTAACCCAGAAATCGGAGCTGGTCATCACAGCCACTGTGTTACTGCTGGTCCTGACTCAAAGTTTGGGCTTTGGGAGGAAGAGGCGATTCAAGCTTACGCGATTGCGCAGAGAGCAAGGGTTGAACATTTCGGTATCCATATGCATATTGGCTCAGGAATCCTGGAGGTGGAACCCTATGTGGCAGCGGTCGAGAAGCTGTTGAGCATAGCAAAAAGGGTTCATGACGAAGTGGGAATAAATTTTGAGTTCATTGACATCGGCGGAGGCTTCGGTGTTCCGTATAAGCCAGAGGACAAAGAGTTCGATTGGGGTGAATTTGCTAGCAAAGTAGTCGCGCCTTTCAAGAACAAAATTTCCGAGTACGGGCTTGGCAAGCCGTTCCTCTGTGTTGAACCAGGCAGATATCTTGTCGCCGACGCAAGCATTCTGCTCACAACAGTTAACACAGTTAAAGTGACACCTGCAAAGAAATTCGTAGGCGTCGACGCTGGCTTCAACACACTGGTAAGGCCAACAATGTACGGCTCATATCACCCCATATTGGTCGCTAACAAACTTGACAAGCCAGAGACAGAAACCTATGATGTGGTAGGACCAATCTGTGAGTCAGGCGACGCACTAGCAAAAGATCGCGCGCTCCCCGAGGTCGCGGAAGGTGATTTGCTTGCAGTTCTAAACGCAGGAGCCTACGGTTTTAGCATGAGCAGCCAATACAATGCTCGTCCCAGAGCTGCGGAGGTCCTCATCAGACAAGGCAAATCCTTTGTTATTCGCGGACGGGAACAACTTGACAATTTGACAGCCAACCAAAAAGTACAGGTTGACCTTTAATGCGTTTTTGGAAAATGCATGGATTAGGTAACGATTATATCGTTATCGACAATCGTAACCAAGAAATCAGCGGCAAGCAGGCTGCACAGTTGACTAAGAGGCTTTGTGAGAGACGTTTTTCGGTTGGGGCAGACGGAATGTTGCTTGTTTCACGTTCCAAGGTGGCTGAGGTCAAGATGCGGATTTTCAACGCAGACGGTAGCGAAGCTGAAATGTGCGGCAACGGTATACGTTGTTTCTCCAAGTACTGCTACGAAAATGGCATCACAAAGAAGCATGAGTTCACGGTTGAGACGCTTTCAGGCCTAAAGTCTGTTTGGCTTACCCTTAGCAGTCAAGATGTAGTCTCTGTTAAGGTGGATATGGGTGCGCCGAATTGGGAGCGGAGCAGCATTCCCATGACGGGGGAAGGCACCTGTATCAATCAGGATTTAGATGTCAACGGTGAAGTCTTCAAGGTAACTTGCCTCTCAATGGGTAACCCACACTGCGTAATTTTCGTTGATTGCATCGATTGTTTCCCAGTGGAGGAAATAGGCGCAAAAATTGAAAACCACAAAGCGTTCCCCAAACGAACGAACGTTGGCTTCGTCGAAGTCTTAAACAAAAGTGAATTAAATGTTCGTGTTTGGGAGAGAGGTTGCGGCGAAACGCTGGCGTGTGGCACTGGAACCTGCGCTGCTGTAGCTGCCGCAAACAAGCTTGGGCTCGTCGGAGACAAGATTACTGTTCATGTTTTGGGCGGCGACTTGCAAGTTGAAGTTGCTGAGAGCTTGTTTTTGAGTGGGGCAGCTGAGAAAGTTTTTGAGGGAACGCTGTTTGGAGGACCGCAAAATGTCGTTTGAGTATGCTGATAGGATTAATCGGTTGCCGCCATACCTGTTTGCTGAAATCGAGAAGATCATTAAGGAGAAGAAGTCGCAGGGCGTCGACTTGATTTCGCTTAGCATTGGCGATCCTGACCTTCCACCGCCGTCGTTCATCTTGGAGACGCTAAAGAGGGAAGCTTCAGATCCTAAAAACCACAATTACTCATTTAGCCAAGGTGAACCTGACTTCCGTGAGGCAGTTGTTGGCTGGTATAAGACCCGCTTCAACGTTGACCTGCAACAGGACCAAGTGGTGGCGCTTTTAGGTTCTAAAGAAGGTTTAGCAAACATTGCCCGTGCATTCATCAACCCATCTGACCATGTTCTGGTCCCTGATCCAGCTTACCCAGTATATGCGAACGGCAGCACAATTCTCTGCGACGGCATGGCGGTGCCCATGCCCCTTCTGGAGGAGAACGGTTTTCTACCCAACTTTGAAGCCATTGATGCCCGGCAGGTCAAGATGATGTTTCTTAACTACCCGAACAACCCCACTGCCGCAACCATCGATAAGAAGCACCTTAAGCAAGCTGTCGATTTCGCCAAAGATAACAGAATAGTACTTTGTTACGACAACGCTTACTCAGAAATCACCTATGACGGCTACCAAGCACCAAGCATCTTGGAGATAGACGGAGCCATGGATGTGGCTGTTGAATTCCACTCGCTTTCAAAGACTTTTAACATGACCGGTGACCGCATCGGTTTTGCTGTTGGCAACAAGCAACTTGTCGCTGGATTGACGAAAATTAAGTCGCAAATTGATTCGGGACCGCCCGTTTATACTCAAAAAGTCGCTGTCAAAGCACTTTCAAACTATACTGGCCATCAGCCGCCCGAGTTCCTGCAAAGAAACAACCAAATTCTCCAAGAACGCCGCGACCTCCTGGTCAACACCCTCTGCCAAATCGGCTACAAATGTGATAAGCCCAAGGCAACGTTCTATGTCTGGGTTAACTGCAGAGGCGATTCCATGAAGTTCGCAACCAGGTTGTTGGATGTCGGTGTGGCTGTGACGCCGGGCGTAGGCTTCGGCAAATATGGGGAAGGTTACGCACGCATAACCTTCACTCAGCCCAAAGAACGAATAGCAGAAGCTTGCCAAAGAATAGCCAGTGCCTTCTAGTCTCTTTCTTACCCTTTTTGTTGCATTTTTTTCAAAAATGAGGATACTCTATTGGGTTAGTGTTCTATTTTTGAGCATTTGCCTTATTTTTTGTTTTGGCGTTTGATTTTTTTGGTTGTGGGTTTAATCTGCAGTGTTGGGCAGGAAGGTGCTTGCAGTGGATGGCTGATGTGTCTGGAGATTCCGCGTGTTAATATTGTATATATACAAATATGTGTTGTATTAAGAGATTAATACAGCGAGGAAAAATTATGGAACGCAGAATAATGTCATTAGGCAGATCCTCAATGGTAATTTCTCTTCCCAAAAACTGGATGCAACTTAACGCACTAAACAAAGGCGATGTCGTCTCCTTTGCCATCCAACGCGACCGCTCACTGGTAGTCTACCCGAGAGCTGAAAAAAAACCCACACCTGAAGAAATAACCATAAAAATAGGCCAAAACGACGACGAAACACTTGTCACACAAAAAATCATCGGAGCATTCCTAAACGGATATTCAGGAATCACACTCCTCGGAGAAAAAACCCTCTCCGTCCCCCAACGCAAAGCCATACGCCTCATAACAGGTCGGCTATACATGCGAATCATGGAATCGGACTCCAAAGGAGTCTACTTGCAAACTTTAACAGACGAGTCAAAAGCCTCGCTTGACCAAGCCATACAAAGAATGCACTTAATTTCATATTCTATGTGTGAAGATGTTTTTAATGCGTTAAAAAACAACGATATTTCCTTAGCCAAGTCTGTTTTTTCTCAAGACGATGATATTGATCAATTCTACTTTTTTATCTTGAGGATTCTTAGAAGCGCAGCTCAAGGTCCAATATTGGCTAATGAATTACGTATAGATCCGCTTGACTGTATGGATTACCAGAGCCTCGCGATACTGATAGAGCATGCCGCTGACTATGTGGCCGACATTGCAAAACATATTGTTATGATTGATGGAATTGGCGAAAAAATCCCTGCTGAGTTGCTTGATCTCATGTTCGATGAAGGCATGGAAGTTGTTGATTTATACGTTAAAGCGGTCAACGCCTTTTTCCAACGTGACGTCAACTTGTCGGTTGAAATAATCAAACAAATACAACGGATAGAAAAGTTAGATCAAGAAATAGCTAGCACCACATTTATGAATAAGAAAAAACCGGAGTTAATCTGTGCAGTCTGTTCAATGAGAGAAGATATAAAAAAAATTGCTGTCTATGCAGCAAATATTTCGGAAGTTACTGTTAATCGTTCCTTTAAGCTTTCTAGTTAGATTTCTTTGCTGGCTGATAGCTTAAAGTCATTGCAAGCTTGCCCGGTAGCATATCTTTTTCCAGCATTTTTCTTGCCATTGGAAGTGCGGTGTTGTAGTTGTATATTTCTTTGCCGTTGCTTCTTGAGTCGCGGAGAATTTCTTTTTCAGTTTTGTGTTTTATGTCGCCAACTGTTAATGCGCCGATTACGAATATGCCTGGAAGCATTTCTCTCATGTCGTCTTTAAGTTCGATTCCTTCTACGCCGAATGGTGGGACAGCGTTTATGTCTAGAAGGACTTTCATGTTTTTGACGCCGTTTAGCATTTCTTTGTCGATGATTCGGACTCCTTTGACTCCTGCACACATAATTACGTCTGCTTTGTTGATGATATCAATTTTTGACTGTGGGGTTGGTGCAAATATGCCTTGTACTTGTACGCCATGGTCTTTGGCTAAGAGTTTGCCTATGCTTTCTGCATGTTCTTTTCCATCTATACGTTTTGGATTTAGGCTGGCAATCATTACTTTGCATCCGAGTTTAGCTAGAAGGACAGCTGCGATTTGACCTACTGCACCTGTTCCCATTATTGCGCATGTTTTATCTTTTAGCTCTCCAAGTTTGTTTGCGACTAATGCTGCTTCTGCTTTTGCTACCATGGCTGCTGCCGTGGTATAGGAGCCCGCTGGGTCAATTATTATGCTTGTTTTGAAGGGTGGGAACATTGAATCTTTTACCGCTTGGAAGACTTCTTCGGCTCTTTCAGCATTTTTTCCTCCGATTAGGAAGGCAGTGTGCTTAACGCCTTTTGGTCCTCTCGAGAGTAGTGCATCTTGGGTGATGTTTTTTGCATCTTCAGGATTTACATCTTGATAGGGGATAACTGCGTCGTAACCTGCATCGTATGCCATGCAAATGTCGAAAGGACTTGCTTTTGCGTCTGTGTCAATGTAAAATAGCAAGTAAGGTGCTTCTTCTACGCCTTTTCCCATAACTGGTTTAACTTGAATCTGGATTGACTGCAACCAGTTTTCCATTTCAGCTGAGGAAGGAACTTCTGCGCTGGCTGCAATAACTTTCTTTGAGAGCTTTGCAGTCTCAACTTTGGCATTGAGTGATTCTAACAATTTTTTTGTCCCTGCCATGTGTTCTGGACTGCAGATGTGGAGGCAGGTTATTTCTTCTTTTCCCTTAATTTCTCTGGCATGGTTCATGATACCCATGGCTATCCAGCTTTCTCTTATCGAGAAGTTGACTTCCTGTTGGTGGTCTTCGATTTCAGATTGTAAGCTTTGCCCCAAAGCAATCATGTATTCTTGTTCAATTGTAGTGTCTTCTCGTTTTGATAGGCTGTCTAATGCTTTTACAACATCATTTCTTTGTTTGATTTTTTTGGCTAAGGCATCGCCGATGTAAGCTTTAGCGTTTGCGTCTATATCGACTCCGAAGTATGGAATGTTGCTTTTGTGGAATACTTCTGCGATTGCGTCGTTTTGGAAGTCTTGCTGAGAGCGCATGCCCATCTCATCAGTTGTGTAATCTACGTTAACTTTGGATACTAGGTTTTCCACGAATCTATAGAAGCCTATGGATGATTTTTGCAGTGCTTTAAGTTCGTTTGCGTTTGTTGGTGGCTCGTTAACGTAGAATGGTTCGTTATATTCTTTTTCAAGAAGTAAGACGTTGAGTTTCTTTTTCTCTAATGGTTTAAGTTCTAAGGTTTCCATTTTGCTAACCTCTGATCTCTGACAATAGCTGATCTCGAATATATATTTGGTCGAAATACCTTATGTAAAGGTATATATGGTATATACCAGAGGTTGGTAAAAGATAAAAAAATACGAAAAATGGCTAAATATTCATTTGAGCGTAGGTTTCTTCATCAAATGTCGGCTGCAGCATCAATCTATTCTTTGTTTTCAATCTGCCATCCTTTGCATGAGGCTTCCGCAAAAGACTATCGTTGTATTTTTCGATTTCACGCGCTTCTTCCGCAAGACGAGCAGCTGCCTGAGCGATTTCATGGGCGGCGGCGACAAGCGGAATATACTTTTCGCTCTCTTTTTCGATAAAACACGCCTGCGTATTGATTTCCGCAACTTTTTCCGCCATTCCGTAGGCCGCGATTGCTTTTGCTCTAGCATATGGGTTGACAAAGAAGGGTTGGTCACGAATAGTTGTGATGTCAATGATCATCTTTGGCAGTATTGGAGGTTCCCCAGCTTCAAGGGAGTAAACGACCTTGTCAATTTCCTGGTAAACAATTCGGTAAACGCCCGTGATCGCTAGTACCTTGTTGATGTTAGAGTTAAAGAGCGCCATTTCAATGGGGTCTAGAAATTCTTTGCGAGCGCCTATTAACGGGTCGCCTGTGATTATGAGGTAGCCTAAACCCTGTTTTTCGATGTCTGCTTTGACGCGTTTGCCAGGCGAATCAGTTATGACTATGCCTGGTATTTTTCTGCTTGACACTGCCTCTCTAGCTGTTGCTGGACCCGGCAACGCAGTATTTGGTGAAATGATGACTGCAATGTCGGGGTTAAACTCAAAGAATTTGGGCAAGGCTTCCTGGACATCTTCTGCTCCCATTTTTGAACCCGTAGTTACCACTCGAACTTTAATGTCTTTACGGTCAGCCAATTCATCCAAAAGTAACTCGAGATTTGGTGATGTGCCTATATTTCCTGCTTTAAAGATTCCAATCTTTTTAGGTGCAACTTGTTCTGCCAAATAAACTCGCTCCGTAACACATTAGGGGAATCTTTTTGCTTTTAAAAGTTGCCTAACTTTAGATACAACAAATTTCGTTATACCGCCGCGGATAGATGACTGTTTTTCAGTTATCCTATGGCTGAGGTTGAGTAGTTTTTTTGGTGTCTCTTTTTTTCTTCGTAAGCTTGAGCAACAGACCTTTTGAGAAAGCCGATTCTTCTATCGGTTTTGATTCTAAGAATCCTGTTTTTTCAGCGTTTGTGAATAGTTCTTCGCCTTTTTCGGTTCGGATAATCGTGAAAGTCCATCCATCCAGTCCTAACCCGCCGACTGAAACATCCGCAAGCTCAGAGCTGAAGTCTTCACATACACTGCAGCTTGTTCTAACGTACGGTTTTATGTCAGCTAACGGGATGGCTGTGGTTCCAGCGGGCGTCGTCACAAGCATTTTTCCTTTGATGTTCATTTTTGTTATGTCGCTTAGGTTGATGCCGAGTTTGCCTTTAATGTGGGTTTCCATTAAGCCCTCATAATCAAAGCATTCAGAGCACATGAGCCCCACCAAGTACTTTACTGGTGTGCTGAACTTCTTGACAGCGCCCATCTGCATTTTCCTAACGGCGTGAATTTGACATGGTGTGCCTACAAAGGCAATCTTAGTCTTTTTCTGCTTTATGGCTTCAGGCAAAGCTAGAAGCGCAGAAGAACAGGTATATTTTGTTCCAGCGGATTCAGTAATTTCCTCCAGCGTCGTTGCGAGAACTGGAATAGGTAAGAACGGTTTGTCTTGGTTTTTTCCAGAGACAACAGCCCCGTCTATCAAGCCACCCTTTAGGGCAGCCACGAGCATCGCAGTTGTCGCTCCGCCGTCCTGGCGCGCTTTCAGGATGTCGACAGGTTTAGCCTGCGCAGCAGCTATTCGGCGGTAGACTCCGAATTCTTCCTGCGGGTTTCTTATTCTACCATAAATGAAGTCTTCGGCTTTATCCATCGCCCACTTGTATCTTGGACAGACTTGGCCACATATGCCGCAGACCTTGCACTCTTTTATCAAGCCCGGTTTGCCCTGAGCAAGTTCGAGGCAACCAAAAGGGCAATTGACTACGCACGACCCGCAACTGGCGCATTTTCCAGTTTTCACAACTTCTGTTAATAATGAGTTTTCAAAACTAGTTTTTTGGGCGCTCATAATTTATCCTATTTATGTACACGGTATTTAAGCCTTGACTGATTCGCTGTTTTATTTTTTAAAGTGTAGGGCGTCCTGTAATGAATTCAAACAAAGAACTGATTAAATATCATCTTAGTAAACGGCCAACTCAGTCTTCCATCACAGCCCAACGTCGGGGTCCGTCGCCAGCACCCAAAGAAGTCGCACAGCTAACGATGCGCCGGACTAATAAGGCTTAACGCTGAGTCGTCTAAGCACCTATGTTTTGCACCGCAATTGTTAATAAGTTATAGTCTTCAGAGTTCTAGTCGTAAACTTTCAAGAGGCATAATGATTGTCGATAAACGAGAATTTGGAGAAGCTCTCAAACGCTTGTGGAGTGACAGGCAGAGAAAACGAAGCTAGAGAATTGATGATTAGGCTCATGACCCCCTATGCAGACGAAATAAGGGTGGATAGACTTGAAAACGTTATAGCTGTCAAGAAAGGTAAAGAAAATGCGCCGAAAATTATGCTGGCTGCCCACATGGATGAAGTAGGGTTAATGGTAAAAACCATCAATAAAGAAGGCTTTTTGCAGTTCGCAAAAATGGGCGGTATTGACGACCGCATCCTGCCTGCACAGAAAGTAACAGTATTTTCGAGAAAGGGTCCATTCCCAGGGGTAGTTGGTTCCAAGCCGCCTCATATTCAGAAAGAGGAAGAACGAAAAAAAGTCCTAACTTCAGACGACCTCTTCATTGACATAGGTGCAGAAAACAAGGAAGCCGCCTTGGCGATGGGTGTGGCACCAGGAGACCCAGTGGTTTTTGACGTGAAATATGCGTCGCTTGGCAAAGACGTGGTTATGGGGAAAGCTTTCGATAATCGTGCTGGCTGCGTTACAATGATTGAAGCGCTTAAGTTGATGGAGAAAACTGAATATACAATCTATGCAGTCGGGACTGTTCAAGAAGAGGTTGGGTTGCGTGGTGCTGGAGCAGCCGCTTTCGGTGTTGATCCAGACCTTGCAATAGCGCTTGATGTAACCATCGCTGGGGACACTCCGGGCGTACGTGAATTTGACACCACCGTTAAGATGGGCAAGGGGGCAGCTCTCACAATCAGTGATTCGGGTCTCATTACTTCGTCAAAGATTTTGCGCTGGCTAATAGATTCAGCCGAAGAAGAAAAAATCCCCTACCAAATCGAAACAGGCTTAATGGGTTCAACTGATGCAGCTCGCATTTCCCTAACACGCCAAGGCATCCCATGTGGCAATGTATCTATACCTACACGTTACATCCATAGCCCAGTGGGCATCCTAAGTCTAAAAGACATCGAGAACTCCGCCAAACTCACCGTAGCGGCAATAAAAAGAGTCTCAAAGTATTTCTAGGAAGGTTAAGACACTTGTCAGCTGAAGAAGTTATTAAACAAGCAATCAAACATAACCAAAGTGGCTACAACTGCGCGCAGAGTATATTGCTTGCATTGTATGAGCATTTAGAGCCTGGATGCGAAAACGAGGCAATTCCAAAAATAGCAGCTGGATTCGGCGGCGGCATCGGGCAATGCGGTTCGGTATGTGGTGCCTTAACAGGTAGCATAATGGCAGTTGGAGTCAGGGATGCGCCAAACGAGCCTGGTCCTGAAAAACGTGCAAAAGGCAATGCAGACGCAAAAACGCTACTCAAACTTTTCGAAAAGCAACAAGGAACCACTTTCTGCAGAGACCTGCTCAAATATGACTTGTCTAATCCTGAAGAGGCAGCAAAAGCAAAGAAGGAAGGCGCATTTGGGAAAGTTTGTCCCAGCCTGATTAAGGCAGCTGTTGAAAACTTTCTTGCCCTTTCAGGCAAGTAAAACCGTTTTCTTTCTTTTTATTTTAAATAAATAGCGAAAGTGTTTTTAGAACATACCTCTCACTTACCTGTTGAGGCTTACTGCATTGAGCAAAGATGAAGCAAAATTTGAGGGCAAATTTGAGTTTTTGGAACATACCGCTGACGTTTACGTTCGGACACATGGCCAATCAATGGAGGAAGCCTACGAGAACGCTGCCTTATCAATGTTTGAGACGATGACGGACACCGATAAAATAGGTCAGAACCAAGAAGAAACAGTAGAGGTTGAAGCTGAAGACCAATATGCGCTTCTCTATAATTGGCTAGAAGCTTTGCTCGTTAAATCTGAAACTGAAGGCATTCTTTACTCAAAATTCAAAATAGGCAACTGGAAAGAAACCGATGACGGATTCAAGTTTAAAGCGAAGGTTTGGGGTGAAAAATTCGACGCTCAAAAGCACCCGCAGAAAGTCGCAGTTAAAGCTGTGACTTACCATAGAATGGTGATTATAAGGGAAAAAGACCGTGTGGTCTTAGAGTTCATACTTGATATTTAGGCTAACTTTTGTTTTTTGAGGTCTTCTATTAGTTCGTCAACGATTGGTTCGGGCTTCTGTTCAATTCTTTTGGTTGTTGCAGTGATAATTGGCAATTTCTTTTTCTTATAATATTCTAGCAGTGGTTCTGTCTGCTCTTGGTAAACCTGCAATCTCTTAGTTATGACTTCTGGGTTGTCGTCGGATCGTTGGTAGAGTGGTCCACCACATTTGTCGCATAAGCCTTCCACTTTAGGTTTTAAGAATCGAATATTATAGACTGTTCCGCAGTTTCGGCAGATTCTGCGTGACGATAGCCGCTCGATTATTATTTGGTCAGGGACGTCTAACAAAAGTATAACGTCGATTTTGGTGATTCCTTCAAGAGTTTTTGCTTGTTCAAGTGTTCGTGGGAAACCGTCTAAGATGAAACCTTTGCCCTCTGGTATGTCGCTTAGTCGCTGCTTTAAGATTTCTACAACAACTTCGTCTGGAACAAGTAGACCTTTTTCTACGAAACCTTTGACTTTTTTGCCTAATTCAGAGTTATCCTTCATTAACTCTCGGAAGATATCTCCAGTGGCGATTACTTCAACGCCAAGTTTTTCTTTAAGCCTTGAACCGTAGGTGCCTTTTCCAGCGCCTGGGGCTCCAAAGATAATTGCCTTCACGTGTTTTTGCCGCCTATCCGCTTCTTCCATAGAAACTATGGATAATTAAACTTTTATGCATAAAGAACATCGCCGAATTTCTGTTTATACTTATCCTTCTAGGATTGCCCGATTATGGCAGCATCGATGCTCCGATGTATGTTGCTGCTATGTTAAAGTGGTCGATGTCCTGTCTTGAAGTCGCCAAATAAATTGTTAAGGTTGTGTTTTCGCCGCTGTTTAAGAACGTGTTTGCGCCTCCGTTGGTAAATCCATAGGGCGGTGTTACATCAGTCGCGGCGATGACGTTTCCATGTTTATCGTAGATTTGGGCTGTGAGATAAACGTAGACATGTGAGTAATTGGTGGTGTAGGTTTCGCCATTTGGCAAAATCATTGTCGGTTGATTCGGGGGGAGGTTCTGGTCCGTGTAATCGTTTCTTATTGTAACGTTTACAATAAAGCAGGAATCTCCTCTTTCGATAACCGGCGTTGGGACTGGCCCATTTGGTGAGCCTAATGGAGAAGCTGATGCAAAAGGGTAGGTGCCATATGCTGAGGTTACGGTTGTCACGAGGATTTTGCTATCTCCTCCAGAAGGCAACGGCAGATAATAGGGTGTAACTTGAGAGCTGGCTGCTCCCGAGGGCACTGTTGGAATATGATTCGCTGACGAGGAAAGAACTATGAAAACCAAAACTCCAGAAACTACCAACGCCATCAAAACTGCACTAAGCAGAAGCTTTTTCTTTTTGCTTTTTGGCTGATTCTCAGTCGCCATTTCCCGTCTCTCCTTGGGCAAAATAGCGTCTCTATGTCTTAAGCCTATTCTTTAGCGCTCATGCAAAAGAGGAATTATCAGTTTTTGCTGAAGCAAAGCTTATGGATGCCACCGCAGTAACCTCATAGGCGATTCACGTGCATACGCGGGAAATTGCAAAAAACCTCTATTTAATCGAGTTGGAGACTGGCGGCTTCAAGAATCTTATCTGCAGCTACGTAATTAAAGGCGCTAAAACCACGCTTGTAGAATCCGGTCCCACCTCTTCAGTACCACGGTTGCTTGACGGCTTAGACGAGCTCAAAGTAAAGCATGAGGATGTAGAGTATGTTGCCATTACGCATGTTCATCTAGACCACGGCGGAGGCGCTGGCACTTTGCTAAAGTCATTGCCGAACGCTAAAGTCATCGTACATCCTCGAGGCATGCCTCACTTGGTTGATCCACAGCGGCTTTGGGCTTCAGCGCAGCTAGTTTTGGGGTTCGTCAGCAGTATCTTTGGCCAACCTGAGCCAGTTCCAAAAGAACGAATAGTCACCGCAACTGAAGGCATTTTTAATTTGGGCGATGGCGCCAAATTGACCGTTACGGAAACAGTTGGCCATGCTTCGCACAACCTTAGCTTCAAAGAGTCATTCAACAACGGGGTTTTCCCAGGAGACGCAGCTGGCACATATTTACCTGAATTCGATGCGGTTGTGCCGACAACTCCGCCACCATTCCATCTTGAATCGGCTTTGTCGTCTTTAGATAAGCTAATTGCTCTTGACCCGACGGCACTGTACTACAGCCATTTCGGCAAAGCATCAAACGGAATTCAACTTCTCATCGACTATAAAGTGCAATTAAAGCTTTGGGCAAAAATCGTGGCGGAAGGCGTAAAAGCAGATCAGACTTCAGAGCAGATAAGCGAGAGAATTCTTGCCGAGGACAAAGTTATGTGCAAGTACGCTGATTATTTCAGGAGCCACCCCATCTACTCTAGAACTGTGATTATCAACAGCTTGCAAGGCTTTATCGAATACGCCAAGCAAACGCAGACCCCTGCTTCTCCTTCATAAATGTTTAATAGTGTACTTTTTCTTTTCCAGTCATGGTGAAGTGGTTTTGGGTGAAAGTGAAAGTAGAATGGCGCCAGAACAAGTTCCGCTTGAGAAAGTAAACGATTACGTTTGGCGCATCCCAAAGTATAAGTCTGCTATGCGTGTGCCAGGTATGGTTTTTGCTAACGAAGTGTTGATTGAGAAAATGAAGACTGACCGCACGCTTTGGCAATGCTCAAACGTGGCGCAGCTACCTGGCATTTACAAGTACGCAGTTACATTACCTGATGGACATGAAGGCTACGGTTTTCCAATAGGCGGCGTCGCTGCAACCGACTACGACAATGGCGTCATTAGCCCGGGCGGCGTAGGATACGACATCAACTGCGGAGTGCGCCTCCTAGCAACTACCCTTACAGAAGCTGAAATTCGCCCTAAACTTGCCCCATTGGCCGAAACAATCTTCCGCAACGTGCCCTCAGGGCTTGGAAGCCGCAGAAAAGACCTATCTATATCCTCATCTGACCTTGACCATTTGGCAGTTGAAGGCGTACAGTGGCTAATCAAACGCGGATTCGGCTGGCCAGAAGACGCAGAACACTGCGAAGAACAAGGTGCCATGCCCAACGCGGACCCAAGCAAAGTTTCAAATACCGCTAAAAGCCGTGGATTAACTCAGATTGGAACGTTGGGTTCAGGAAACCACTTCTTAGAAATCCAAAAAGTTGATAAAATCTACAATCCTAAAACCGCGAAAACTTTCGGAATAACGCAGGAAGGCCAAGTAACAGTCATGATTCATTGCGGTTCAAGAGGATATGGGCATCAAGTTTGTAGCGACTATCTCAGAGTCATGGAGCGTGCAGTCGAAAAATACAAGATAACCTTGCCTGACCGCGAATTAGCCTGTGCCCCGGGAAACAGCAATGAAGCCCGCGATTATTTCCAAGCAATGGCTTGCGCAGTTAATTACGCATTTTGTAATCGTCATGCAATCATGCATTGGGTGCGACAAAGCTTTCAGCAAGTATTTCAACAGGCCCCCGAAAACTTCGGTCTAAAACTTGTTTACGACGTAACACATAACATTGCCAAAGTAGAAACTCACAATATTGACGGTGTGGAAAAGAAGGTTTGGGTTCACCGCAAAGGAGCAACACGTGCTTTTCCACCAGGACATCCTGATATTCCGGCTGATTATCGTAGTGAAGGGCAACCCGTCCTTATCCCTGGAAGCATGGGCACAAGCTCTTGGGTTCTGGCAGGTTCACAGAAAGCAATGGAATTAACTTTTGGTTCTACAGCGCATGGTGCAGGTAGAATGATGAGTCGTTCCGCAGCAAAGCGGCAATTTTGGGGCGGCGACATCAAGGCCGGTTTGGAGAAGCGCGGTATAGTTGTGCGCGCTGCGAGTACATCGGTTTTAGCTGAGGAAGCAGACCCAGCATACAAAAATGTGGATATAGTTGCTGATGTCAGTGATAAAGTAGGAATCGCCACTAAAGTTGCAAGACTTGTTCCATTGGCTGTTGTAAAAGGATAAGTTTTTCAGCATTTTTCTTTTTTTAGTTTTTGTATATTTTTTATGTAATGAATTGGGAAATTGTATATCTAAAAGCTTAACAATGGCACTACTCACTTAAACGCAAAAGAAAAAGTGGGATTATGTTCATTTGACTAAACAGCAACTGAGGCTTCGCTACAGCGGATTCATAGTTTTCAGTGTCCAAATATTTAGCCTCATAACTGGACTAATCTTCACATTGCTGCTTACCCGCAATATGACTACCCCTCAGTATGGCATCTGGACAAACATCTTTGATTATGTTGGCTACTTCACGATTTTCAGTGGTATGCTGCCGTTTTGGACTATTCGTTTCGTAGCAAGAGGCAAAGAAGGAACCGTTAGAACCAGCACTCTAGCCCAACTGGCAATTGCATTGGCTTCGATGATTATGTATTTTCCAGCGATAGTTCTGATTTCAAGAGCAATCGGAACAACAAATTACTTGCCTATTTACCTAATCGCGGGCAGCTACATTATAACCGCTCACTTAATTGTTCTCTTTGAAAGTATACTTCAATCAACCCGCCCGCAGGCTGTAGGCTACGGTTTGTTGATTGAAGAAATTGTCAAAGTCTCAGTTGCTTTAGTTTTGATTCTGGGGTTTCATGAATTGTTTTTGGGAGCAGTGTTGGGTTTGGTGCTTTCCTGCTTTGTCCAAGTCTTCTATTATGTTTACCTTTTGAGGCATAGATTTAGAGAGAAGGTACATTGGGGTTTACTCAAAGAGTGGCTTAAAGGTTCAACAGTGATTCTCTACAACATTGTTGGCACCCAACTGATGGCTTTTGCGTTAATTCTGCTTTTCCTCTATGGTAGTTCAGACGCCAGAGCCTACTATCAGGCAGCTTTGAGTTTCGCAACAATCGTTGGATACGCCTCTTCTTTATCTTTTACTCTCTATCCTAAACTGTTAGCCAAGACTTGTTCAGATGAGCAAGTGGGGCTTTCGTTCCAGACTGTGATGATGCTTGCAATTCCATTTTCTGCCCTCATCATGGTTATGTCGTTTTCTTTTCTGACCGTTCTCAACACCACATACGGTGTCGCATGGCCTGTACTAGTAGCGTTAACTATTGACGCCTTAGTCAGCCTTCTCATAACATTCTATAACAACTGCCTTATGGGAGCCGAACACTTCGATGCTGAAGGCAAAATTTCAATTCGCCAACTCCTAAAAAGCAAAATCTTCAAAGTATTTAGTGTGCCCTACGTTCAAGCGGCAGTTGCATTGCCTTTGATATATTTTGTCCTAACTACCTTGCCGCTGGGCGGGGCTGTCCAAGCTGCATTATACGTTATAACTATACTTATCGGCGTTCACCTTTCAAGCTTTGTGGGGCTATATCTGTTTATGCGCCGTTCAGTCAAATTACCTGTCGCGTGGAAAAACATAGTAAAATACGTCCTTGCCTCAGCTGCAATGGCGGCCGTATTGTTTCTGGTTCCAACAACTACAACTTTGCTCTCAACAATAGCTAAAGCAATTGTTGGATTTTTGATTTACGTAGGCTTGCTGCTGGTTATTGACTCGCAGGCAAGGCACCTGATAGGATTGATATGGGACGAAATCAAAGGCAGCTTGCAGATGCTTACTTCCAAAAACAGCAGCGACTCTAGTGAAGACGATATAGTGGCAAGTGAAAATTAATATGTATACTCAAAGCAGTGTATTTTCAGCGATTCTTGTGTTCGCTAAGCAAAAAGGCTGGCTAATGCAGTGAAGGATGAATGTGGTATCTGTAAAAGAGTTCTAAGAGTAGCGTACATGCGTAAATGTCAACGGTGCCAGAAACTGTATTGCCGTGACTGCATGGTGCCTGACGTCGCCACTGGCGACCCAAATGCGATGCTATGTTTGCATTGCGCAAGACGAGTGGTCGCACCCACCCCAAAAAGCAAGTACGATGGACTTGAAAACCACCTAAAATTCCGCGCTGCTTTCACAAGCCAAATAAAGCTTCACTCGCCCGAATCGACGGCTTAATCGGCACCAACCTTCCAATGAATGCCTACAGAGATCCAACGTGGTGGAGTAACTCTTCATCCACCGCCCATGCAAAAGCTTGGCTGGAAGCAGGCTGGGAAGTGGAGGGGGTAAATCTCAAAGAAGGCTATGCCGTCTTCAAAAAAGTTCGAGACGTCCGTCTAAAGAAAAGTAGTCGTCGGAAGCTTGAGATTACCAAGCCTTTTACGCCCGTGCCGGTTCATATTCCCAGATCGAAGGTGCCTTCTAAAACCAAGGTGTCAAAGCTTTATGCCAGAATCAAAAACATGGAGCGGAACCGTGCTGCTGAGCGTCGTCAAATTCGAGGGTTTAAGGCTAAGCCTCGACATTAGAAGAAGCTTTTTAGGTTAATGGAAAACCACTATAGCATTGTGGTACAGACTTGCTTGAGCGAACAGTCCCATTAGAAATCGACAAGGCGTACGCAGATTTGAAAAAGGCTCTTTTGGCTAAGGACAGCAAATTAATCTCTGAAGAGGTGCCAAACCAAATTGTGGTTAAGCAGGGTTCACTGTGGGGAATATCGCCAGCGAGCGCAAAGAAAACCGTTAAAACGAACTTGACAAAGATCGATTCAGCAACAAAAGTAACTTGTACAACACAGCTTAGTTCAGACTGGAAAAACATAACAATTATCGGCTGCGTGTTTGCGGCAGTTCTTGTAGCGATCTGCCTTTGGATAACCTTTGACTTGAACACATTCATGGTTACTCATAGCGTGAGTTTTTGGAGTTGGCTAATAACCACAAATGGCGCCGCAGATTTTCAGATAGGGACAGCCTTTATAGGATTAACAAAGGCTCTTGCGCTTTTCCTCTCGGTAATCATAGTCGTTGAAATTGCCATTTTCGTTTACGTTAAAGCAAAAATTGATAGCTTTGCACAGGATGTGCTCAATTGTTTTGTTGGCTGATTTTAACCTATCTTTTTCCCGCATGTCTCGCAGTAAACGGCAAACGATTTGTTACTTGCGCCACAATAAATGCAGAATTTGCTGCTTTCAACCGCGGAGTTCGACTCTGATGGTAGAGTTCGCGGTTGCCTTGCGTTTTTTGCTGACATTACAGTAACTGCGATAGCGGCTCCAATTGCAATAATGATAACGGTAAAGAGAAGGGGATCTTTCGAAATTAAGTCAAGTGATATAGGCGCGATAGGTACAGCGTTTGGCCCTTCTGCTCCAGGCGTAGGAGTTGGATTATTACTATTTGTATTGGGATCGATAGTTGGGTTAGGTTGACCATAAGAATTTGATTGAAGATCAACTATGTACTGTAGTGTTGTATCAATGCCGTAAGCATAAGCACTTTGACCATTGAACTCGGTTGGGAGCTGGCCAATCGTAAAGCCGCTTCCTGTGGTCTCACAGTAATAGTAGTTTTGGTTTTGGTATGTCCAGTAGGTTCCTGAAAGATTGTCTCCCAATATTCCTACAGCTAGGTGGTCTGGCGGATTAATGAATATGGCCCCGTAACCAAGCATGATACTTAAAGTTGCAAACAGCACTGAGTGGCTTTTGCAGTCGCCTATGTCGTCAACTAACGTTTCAACTGGAAACCTTGGGTAATCCTGATAGCCTGTGCTGTTTGCGTCAGTTGCATATGGTATGCTCTGTACAAAGGATAAGACAAAATTCAATTCATCTAACGAACTGTATCCATATTGATGGGCGGTGCTGTTTAGGTTTTGAGCTAACTGCTGCATAAAAGAATCGCTTGTCGTGGTGAAGTAACCAAACCTTGAAAGTGGTATTTGAGTGCGTACGTCGTCCTGAACTGATTGGTAAGCATTGAAGAGGTTTGCTGGAATACTTAGATTCCATACCCAGTGATGTCCGCCGTAATCCCAAACGAATTGCTTATCGTATTGTTGACTATTATTTGTGCTTTGAGCAGAAACTGTTTGGAATGGTCGAGTCATTGGTGACAGAACAACCATTGCCAATGTAAAGATAAGCAGCAGCTTAACGGGTTTGCTGTTCAGCAATAATCTGCTCATGAGGGGTTTTTCACCATTCGGTATTTGGTGCACCCAAGCGTTTAAAACTTCCCCCAAATCTTATCCAAAGCTCTGCTGTCCAGCAATTGATCAGCAATTAAAGTTAAGCAACATTGCTTAAACCGGCGTTTTGAAGACGTTATTTTTGTTTGATTATTCCGTAGCTTTGTTTTTTCCAAGCGTCTCTGAACTTATTATAGTAGTCGACGGGCTGAAAAACAGGTGCGTATGTTAGCGGCCATTCAAGGCCACAGTTTTTGCATGCTGCGTAAACCTTCTTGTTTTTAAGGTCTGCTAGTATCTGCAGCGTTTCTCGTCGGCATTTGGGGCAATAATATGGGCCGTTGACCATTTGCTTTGCGTCTTTAGTTAAAACCTTAATTTTGCTGCTTGGAACCCTGCGAGCTTCCTTACCCAAACTCATCTTCCGATCCAATCCAACTTGAGTATGTAGCTTGCACAAAGATATAGTCTTCCATGTAAACAGCAACAAAATCAGGTAGTTTACGTCAACCGGTGGAGTTTTCTTTTACCCTAAAATTAACAATATCCTTTACCAAACCAGAGGGAATTGGTTCTTCCAACGGAAATCTTATTGTTCCTTTGCTCGTTTCATAAGCGGATAATCTGTTTTTGAAATGCTCAATGGCTGATGCTTTGGGGAAAAAACCTATGTGATTTTTGTATGCTGCAAACCAAACCAAGATCCCGTTTTGTTTGAATGCTGGCATCTGATAACTAATTGTCTCTTCCGCTTGAGGCGCCGCTTCCCTAATAGCTTGCCTCAGTTCCTGCAAAATGCACTGGATATTCTCAGGAAAAGCTGAGATGTATTCATCTACAGTTTCGGGTTTTTTGGATGCCATACTCATTCACGAATGCCATGTTAAAAATAAAACTCTTCATTTGAGCAATACAGTGCGTAAAGCAATAATTATAATCTTCTGCTCCAAGCATTACCATCCAAAAATCTTACAATGTTTTTTCTAAAACTGTTAATAGGTTTTGAAGGGAATTCCATTTTGCAAGAAATATCATTATTTTTAAGTTGTTGGTGTCTTAAAACAATAGTTTCCAAAGTTTTTATCGGTGTAGGCCTGGAAGGTTCTTTTCATTAATTCATATTCATTCTTAAACACAAAATTATTTTGTGTCATATGTAAAACTAAATGTCCCAATGCAACTCTTAAGTAATCAGTAAGTATTTGATTATTCGCTGAACCACTTTTTTCTACGACTAAAGTGTTTATCTTAAGAATTGTGTCCGGATTTGCGTCTGTAGTTTGATTGTTTTGTGGTGATAAGAAAGTGTCCATCCAATCATGTACAACCGAATAGTCTTTTTCACTGACAATTCCTTGTGTCTTAAGCAAGCTATCAAAGTTTAGAAACGTTTTTCTCTCCGGCATTCGTAAACACATCGTGATAAAATATTTCTGAATTTTTAGAATTTAAGCATTTCCCCAAATTGGATGTTTTATATAAATTGAAATAGAGTATATTTTATATATTTTATATGGAAAAGAGTAAAAAGCTAAGTTAGTTATTGCAGTTATTTCTAAAAAATATCGCAGCAAATCTTTTCCAGATATTCCTTTGGAGGAGTGTAAAATAGTTCAGCTAAACAAAATATTATTCATTCGTAACAGATTACGTGTTAGTGCATGTTCTTGTTTTCTTCTTTAAACTGGGTATTGCTGCGAAGGGAAACTCTGGTACAGTTGGTGTTGAAGCGGGTACTTGTGATGATGTTGGGCTTGGTGAAGGAGAGGTAGAACTTGCAGGGATGGTTATGGTTTGTCTGTTACTCCAACTGCTTGATGATTCAGCAGTGAAAACCTGAGTTGCGCCATAGGGAAATTCCGAACCTTGCAGTATAAGGGGGATCTCCTTGAAATATCCGAACTGGGCTTCAATTTGAAAATCAATTTGTGCCCCTCAGGAAACTGGAATACATTGGGTCCTATTTGAAACTGGTAATTACCGTAGTTGTGAATATACCTTATAGTTGTGAAGTTAGAGTTTGACTGAGTTGGATACACTAAGCCTTGGTAGATGTGTGTCCAGTTTTCTTCATAATGTCATTTCATTCTGACATTATAATATAATGCATTGCCATTTGAAGGCTGATTGGTTATAATTAATTGAATACTGCTATTATCTGCAGCATAACTTGGCGTAGTTTCGTTCTGTTCAGTATAGGGATTAATCGAGTGGGTTGCACCTATTTCATAAGATGACACAACAAACCTCGCAGTGAATTCTGTAGTAGAAGGTGTAGGTGCTTGTGCAACTGCAGGGTTAACCATTAGCAGACTTAGGCTTGAACTAGCCATCAATAGAATTAGAGTTAATGCCCAACTCTTGCTTGCCATAGTCATTATTACAAACTGCTTTTGATTAAAAGGCTATTCGTAAAAAATTCTTGACTAATTCAAGTAAAGATTTCTTTACTAAGCCACCACTTTGCTATACACTCCAAAATCAATCCTGGATGCCATTTATATCCTAACTTGAACTGCCTGGGCTCCAAGCCTAAAGGAAGCCTTAGAATGAAAATTAAATGTGTAAAGTTGTTGTGCATATGCAAAAAAAACAGGACTATCTCAAGTATTCTTAAACAGCGCTGGAGCCATTAAGTATGCAAGGATTCGTCCCTATTCTCATAGTGATAAAACTTTCATAAGCCCAAGTTTACTTACTGCAAGATAGAGGACTTAGGTGCGCTGAAAACTTTATTATTTACTCAGGGTATCTCTCTGAATACTGAAAAGGCAATAAGTGGTCAAGTAGGTCAAAGCCAAAGTACAGAAGTATGTGACCTTAAAAGCCAAAGGGAAAGTCTTGTTCAGCAAAACATGAGCGGTTGTCGTCTAGTCTGGTTTAGGACTTTAGCCTTCCAAGCTAATGATCCCGGGTTCAAATCCCGGCGACCGCACCAACATTATCTTTCGGCAGTTTGTCGCTATATCCATTTAGTTTTAACGCCTAATGTCTTAAAGTGCAAGTCATCTGTAACTACGTATTCTGCTTCTCCGTTTTTTACAAAGGAAGCGATTAAGGCGTCAGTAATGGGCACGTTTCGGTTTGCAAGGAGAAGGCTTCCTGCCATTAGGGCGGTTTTTTCATTTAATGGGACTATTCTTAATCCCTTCTCCTTCAGTACCCTTAGCCTTGTCCTAGTAGCTTCTTCCCCAATTCTTGCCCCTGCATATTTGATAAATTCAGTTAGAACAATTGAGGGTGCAAACAGTTGTCTTGCGATTTCTTTTTCAACAAAACTCTCAACCTTTGCACCAAGAGCTTCGGTTGGCGGAAACTCCAGCGTAAGCAGCAGACGTGTATCGGCAACGCTTGTCAACGCCAGTTTCTCCGGCCTTCATCAAGGTCATCGATGATTTTCTTGTATTCTTCTTCTCCTACCGCTTTGCCCGCCTTCAATCTGGGAGTGGGCTTCAGCGTGATTGTTCCTTCTTCTTCTTTAATCTCTAAAAGGGCGCCCTCCTCTATGCCGAGCTTTGACCGTAGGTCTGAGGGAATAGTAACTTGCCCTTTCCGTTTAACTCTAACATGGGACGACTTTTGCATATTCATACTGAGATATGGTCATACATAAGAAAGTTTTGATTAAGAGGCCTGCCCATAAGCATGTCCCAATCTATCTCTCATTGCTGAAATGCAGGCGTCGTCTAGTCTGGTTTAGGACTTTGTCTTCCAAGCTAATGATCCCGGGTCAAATCCCGGCGACCGCGCCAATTCATCTTTTAGAAATTTCAAGCTCATTAATTATTCATCGATTTTTTTGATACTTTATACCTAAAATGCTATAATTCTATCCCAAAAGAATGATTGGAACTAGGGGCAACACTTGCCTTTCGGGATCGCGTTTCCATGAGGACAGTACCTTGGGTGTTTCAATAGCGTGCATAATGCATCCATAAATTCCTCGTCCATGTGATGTTCCATGCCACAAACTGTTTCTTCTCGAATGTCTGTTTTGAGGGTTTCTTTCATCATTACTTCAGTCAATCTGTGGGCCCGAATAATTCTTTGAGCTATTATTCTTCCCTTTTCAGTGAGTTCGATCCCCTGTCTTGCTTTGTAAACAACATAACCTTCTTTCTCTAACTTCTTAAGCATCTCTAAGGCGCTTGGGGCTGCAACTCCTAGGTGATCAGCCACCCAGGTTAAATGAGCTATTTTTTCGCCCCTTTCTTCTGATATCAAAAGTGCTTCTAAATATTCTTCAACGCTTTCCGAGGCTGGCATAAACGCTTTTAAAAAAGCTTTCTTTTTTTCAACTAATTGTCCAAGCTTGCCTTCGGCCGTCATGGATTTATCATCACATTATCGTTAATCTGCTGCTGTCTTAGAAATAATGTTTGTTTAAGGAATTAAGAGTTTGTTCTATTTGTTTACACTAACTAAGCGAATGTGAATTGCGACGTTAATTAGTAAATTGTTTCCAACTCAATTGGCAAGTCTTAGCAACTATCCTTTCTCTTTTTACTAACTCTATAGCTTACCTTTCATCTTGATGCCTTGGGTTGACTTGTGGTCACGGTAAAGCTAAGATAAAAGAGAGTAGCACGTCTTTCTGGTATGGGTTCGGAGCGAAAAGGTGAAAAGCTACAACACTGTAATAGACCGAAATAAGGAGACCCTAAAAATGAGTGATCAACCAAACATGGCAAGCATCCAATTAAACGGTGATAAACAAAACTTCATTATCGATAAGAAAGATTTCAAAACTGGTAGCAGAGGATACTACGGAACCGGCAAGATGGTGGCTGGGGGAAAAAAGTACCAGATAAGCATTCAAGTTGTGGAAATCGGTTCAAAGCCCAAAGAAGAAAAGAAAGAAAAGTAACTAAAAGTTTTTTCAATTTTTATTTTTTACGCCACAATTGATGCACTAATTATTGTAACGTTTGTAATCGGTTTGTCGTTTGAGTTCGTCTTTACTTTAGCGATTGCGTCTACAACTTCCATTCCAGATACGACTTTGCCGAATGCTGGATGTTTGGGGTCTAAGAAATTGTTGTTCACTTGGTTTATGAAGAATTGGCTGCTTCCTGTGTTTGGACCTGCATTCGCCATTGCAATGGTGCCTCTGTCGTTGCGGTTGTTGGTTTTGAATTCGTCTCTAATCTCGTGTATTGACGGGTCACCGTATCCAGTTCCTGTTGGGTCCCCACCTTGAATCATGAAGCCGGCGATGACTCGGTGGAAGATTGTGTCGTTGAATGTTCCCTTTTCCACTAAAGACTTGAAGTTGTTGGTGGTTATTGGCATGTCATTGCGAAGTTGGATCGTTATGTCCCCCATGTTGGTGTGAAGTAAAACTTTTACTCCGTTGATGTATTCTCTGGGAATTGAAAAGGAACTAGGCGTTTCTTTTGAGGGTTGGTTTGCTGTCTTTCCTGACATAAATAGAACCTCGTAAACCAATTAGGTTTATGCCTATTATGCCTATTGCAATTTATTTTTCCAGTTCATCTCCAAGAGGCTGAACTGGAAAGCTTTCGTTTTGGCTTTTTGCCGCTAAAATGCAAAATTAGAAATAATGGACGCTCGTGATATTGGAGTTTGAGGCAAGTTTTATGACGGATGTAGTTTTCACTTTTGAGGTTCATCAGCCCCATAGGCTCAAGCGAAGGCTGTTTTGGGAAGGCAAAGTCTTCCGACGCCTAAGCGAAAAAGAGCTTTTCAACTACTATTTTGACAATGACGCTGACCGAGAAATTTTCAAGCGTGCCGCACGCAAATGCTATTATCCTTCAAACCAGATTCTGCTTGACTCAATAGACCGTCATAAACGTGACCGTAGCCAGGCAAAGTTTGCTTTCAGCATTTCTGGGGTTTTTCTTGAGCAATGCGAGATGTTTGAAAAAGATCTTCTAGAAAGCTTTAAGCAACTGTCGGAAACTGGCCGCGTCGAGTTCCTCAACCAAACATACTATCACTCCGTTGCAAGCCTGTACCCAGACAAAGAAGAGTTTATTGCCCAGGCAAAACTGCATCGTCAAACCGTAATAGAGCTTCTCGGTTACACACCTACCGTTTTTGAGAACACTGAGCTCCTTTACAACAACACCATAGCAAAAATCGTTGAATCTCTTGGGTATAAGGGTATATTCACCGAAGGCGTAGAAAAAATCCTCGGCGAAAAATCCCCAAACTACCTCTACACACCCAAAGATAGCAAAAAAATCCGAGTGCTCCTGCGCAACTATAAACTAACAGATGATGTTGGCTTCCGCTTTTCATCACATTTTTGGCCTGAATGGCCTCTGACCGCAGACAAATATGCGGGTTGGCTGTCGGAGACGCCTGGGGAAGTCATCAACATTTTCCCCGACTACGAAACCTTCGGAGAACACCATTGGCCAGAAACAGGAATCCTTGACTTTCTGGCACATTTGCCGGACGAGATATTGAAGCACGAGAACCTGCAGATGGCAACCCCCTCTGAAACAGTAGCCACGCATGAGTCAAAAGGCGAAATCGATGTTCCCGAAGCAGGCGGTACCGTGTCATGGGCTGATGTGCAAAGAGACCAAAGCGGATGGCTTGGCAATGTGATGCAGTGGGCTTACTACAATACGCTGCGGCGGCTAGAACCATTCATCAAAGAAGCGGGTGATCCAGAGCTTCTTAGGCTTTGGCGTGACTTCCAAATAAGCGATCACCTCTATTACATGTTCACTGCAGGCGGCGCTTCAGGTGAAGTTCACTCCTACTTTAGTCCATTCGAGTCACCCATGGATGCATTTGTGGTAGCCCAAACGCTGCTAAACGACTTCGAAGCAAGGGTTAGGCTGGCGGTCTCAACGGCAAATGAGCCTTTCCTATTTTACACTGGTATTGGCAAAGAGTTTTACACAGGAACAATGGCGTGGAGTCTTAAGGGCTTCTGTGAAGCACTCGAAAAAGTTGATGTCAAAGCGGTTGAGTTTCATGTTCACAATGGGGACTTTGGCAGCTGGGTGGAAAACTCGCTTAAAGATCAAATCCTTGCTTCCGAGATAAAGAACCTTACGGAAACAGAAGAAAACGGAGAAACACTAAGAACAAATATACTTGCCTTAGCGAAAAAACGGTTTGACAAGTTAAGCAAGCAAACACAAGAGACCACTCAGCTCTTCTGAGAATTGCGTTTATAAGAGATGTCGCCCTAGTGTTGACTGGTGCATTATCGATGAGAGATGAGCTCCCATTCCCAGACAAAGTTTTACAGACCCTTCACAACCTTTGCGCTACAGCCGCTGATTTGGCGCGGCGAGGAGACGAAGTAGCAAGACTCATGCAGAAAGACCCAGCAGAAATCGAGGGCATCTTGGATCGGTATAAGTCAGAAGGGTTTGCTGAAAGCTTTTTTGATAATGAAGGGAAAAAACGGTACTACCTAAATGCACGTGGAATAATTAAGGTGTGTTCACTTTTTACATAAGTGAAAAATATGCGGGTTATCATTTTTTCCTGGGAGTATCCCCCACGAGTTGTGGGTAAACTATCTGACTATGTGAAAGTCCTTTCGGCCCAGCTTTCCGCTAAAGAAATAGATGTTAATGTTGTAACATATGGGGACACTTTAACGGGGACCGAACAGGAATCCACTGGAGTCACAACGGTTAGAGTGTCAAACCCTGTTCGCACCCACATAGGGGTTTTGACTTGGGTCTTAACGTTAAATCAGGAAGTAGAAAGAGCTGCAGCTAACATTTACTATCTAGCCAAAAACCAAATTGACCTTTTAGACGTTTATGATTGGCATTTTATTCCAGCTGCTGTTACGCTTAAAAGCGGCTTGGGTATACCGTTTATTTACTCCGTTGAAAGTTTAGAAGACCACCGATCACAAGCTCAGAATACACCCTATAATATGGCCATCAAAAGTATTGAGTGGCTTGGCTTTTATGAGTCGGCCGTGGTCAGCGTCAGATCCGAGTGGATGCGCGACGAAATTATCAGACTTTATCAGGTTCCTAAAGAAAAGATAATCGTTATTTCCACCGCTCCCAATGTTTGGCTTCCTGATATGCTCAAACTATACAGCAATGTAGCTGAAGGTGCAAAAAGTAGTTGAAAGACGACTTAACCGTGATGATGCTTAGTTGGGAGTACCCGCCTAGAGTAATCGGGGGAATATCGCCACACGTTTACTTTTTGTCCAAGCATTTAGTCAAGCAAGGCGTAAAAGTGTACGTTATCACATGTGATTTTCCAGATACACCCACCCATGAAGTTATTGATGGCGTAGAGGTTTACCGCATCGACTCATACAAGAATCCCGCCCCAGACTTTTCAAGTTGGGTTTATCTGATGAACCTAAATATGCAGAAAGAAACAGCGGCGTTAACAAAGAAAATCGGCGGTAAAATCGACGTTTTCCATGCGCACGACTGGTTAGTGGCAAACGCAGGCATAGGGCTAAAACATGTTTTCCGAAAACCTCTGCTTGTAACAATGCATTCAACTGAGATAGGCAGAAGAGACGGATTACACAATACCACCGAAAAAATGATTCATGAAACGGAAGCTTGGTTAACTTATGAGGCTTGGAGGGTAATCTGCTGCAGCAACTACATGATTTCGCATGTTAAGTGGGCTTTTGGGCTTCCAAACGACAAATTAGTTATGGTCCCAAACGGGGTAAACACCAGCAGCTATGACGACCTTGACGTTGACCTTAAAGAGTTCCGCAGCAAGTTTGCGCTTCCGGAAGAAAAAATCGTGCTCTTCGTAGGTAGGCTAGTTTACGAGAAAGGCGTCCAAATACTCATAAATGCTGCCCCAAAAATCCTGAGCAAAGTCGATGCCAAATTCATAATTGTAGGCAGCGGCTACATGAAGGAGCAACTCCTAAACATTGTACGCAGCATGGGTCTTGAGCACAAAGTTCTCTTCGAAGGTTTCCTTGATGAGACAACATTGCTTAAGCTTCAAAAATGCGCTGATGTATCTGTTGTGCCCTCGCTTTTCGAACCGTTCGGTATAGTAGCGTTAGAGGCTATGGCGGCTAAAAGCCCCGTAGTGGCATCTGACACTGGCGGTTTATCAGAAATTATACAGCATGACGTTACAGGCGTCAAAGTTTTCCCAAACAATACAGAATCATTAGCTTGGGGAATAACCAAGGTACTGTTAGACGAAGGGTACAGCCAATATCTGCGGGAAAACGCTTACAAGAAAATCTTGGAAATATACGATTGGGAAAAAATCGCTCAGGAAACCAAAGGCATATACGAGGGCGTTTTAGGCGAGTACTCCAAGAGTTTCTGGGCGTAACAGCGCTATTTCGCAACTACCCTCACGTTTTCAACTTCAATCCATGGTGCAATCAACTGGCCCATCTGCCTCTCGTTGCTGCCAACTGTACTGACGTTTTTTAGTACTTCAAAGATGTTGCCCGCTAACATTACGCCTCGGCTGCAATGCACAATTTCCCCGTTCTTTATTTTCCAAGCTGGAGTAGCCACTACAGAGAATTCGCCGCTAACGGGATTGCTGCTGTGGGCGCCCTGCAGGTAATATATTATTAAGCCGTCTTCGACTTGGCTAAGCATCTGCTCAGCGGTTTTGTTTCCAGGTATTATGTGGAAGTTTGTGGTGTCGATGCCTGGTGTTGAGAGATATCCTGCTCTGGAAGCGTTCCCAGTGCTTTCTTTCCCCTCTTTCTTTGCCGAGTAGTTATCATATAGAAAACTTCTTAGTACACCGTTCTCTATGACTGTTGTCTTCTGATGTGGCACTCCTTCACCGTCAAAGGCCCATGTGCGTAGTCCACCAGCAAATAGGCCGTCATCGTAAACTGTGAGGTTTTCAGCTGCAACTTTTTGCCCAAGTTTATCTTTAAAGGGTGACTGATTTCTCTGCACGTTGTCAGCTCTAACAGCATTGATCACTGTGTACGATAAAAGGTCCTGCAACGCAAACTGCGTAAGGATGAGCGTGCTTGATTTGCTTTCAACTGATTTGGTTTTTAGGGTTGAAACTGAAAGTTTTGCTGCTTCTCTGCCGACCCACTCGGGGTCAAGATCATAGCTTCTTGAGGCGTTAAACTCAAAACACACTGGTGTTATAGTGCCATTTTCCTTTGCCATTGTTGCTATGCTGCATTCAATCACTGTTCCTTTGTCGAAACCTGAAACTCCGTTTGAATTAGCGATAGCGTTTGAAATGTAAGCGCCGCCTATTCCACCTTCAACGGGTATTACTCGTTTGTCAACTTGGCTTGCAGCATCCAGCATCCGTGCAGCCACATTCACCAGTTCCTCTGAACTCAACTCGACAATTTTGTCATCAAAAGTTTTCTGCAGTGAAGCATAAGGCTTCTGGGCTGGAAGACTTTTCCAGTCCGGGTCAAATTTACTTGCCCTCGCTGCGCTTAAAGCGTTCGAGATAACGTTTTCAACAGCTTTCTGCTCATCAATGATGTTGGTGTAAGCAAACCCCACCGCTTTTTCGACGATAACTCTTATGCCTAAGCCGCGGTCAATTATGCGGTTGGTTTTGCTAATTTGCCCCAGCTCGATGCCGATGTTAGTTGCTTGTCCTTCGTAAACGTAAGCTTCAGCCTCCGAAGCGCCCTTACCTAGAGCCACCTTAACGGTGTTTTCAGCCAAACTAATCATAATATCTTTCTTAAGCACTGCCACCAACAATAACCTCCTTAACCATTATGTGCGGGCCACCGTCACCAATAAACGCTGTTTGCCCCTTACCGCATCTGCCAGGGTCAAGCTGGAAGTCCTTGCCTACAGCATTAACTTTATGCAACGTTTCTAATGTGTTGCCGCTAATTGATGCATCGCGTACAGGTTCGCCGACTTCGCCGTTCACTATTTCGTAGCCTTCTTGGATGCCTACTTGGAAGGTACCGTCAAGATTTGCTTGCCCACCCCTGAAACTCTTGAAGTAGTAGCCACGCTTGACTTTCTCAATTAATTCCTCAAAACTGTGGTCTCTGGGCTGCATGTAAGTGCACCGCATACGAATGATTGGTTCCACACGGAAATCCTCCGCTCGTGCGTTACCAGTTGGTTGAGCATTAAATTTTTCTGCAGTTTCACGGTTATGCATCAAACCTGCTACGACGCCGTCTTTTATGAGCAGAGTTTTCTCTGTTTTCACTCCTTCGTCGTCATATTTGAAGGCGCCAAAGGAACCTTCAATTGTGCCGTCATCGTAAAATGTCACGAGGTCTGAACCGATTTTTTTGCCCATGTTTTCAGATAACACCCCGCCTGAAAGCGCCAAGTCAGCCTCTGCTAGATGCCCAAAGGCTTCATGGACAAAAACGCCTACAACGTTTGGTCCCAAAACAACAGGGAATGTTCCGCCCTTCAAAGGTTTAGCTTTAAGCTGCTCCACCGCTCGCTTAGCAACTTTTTCGCCCAGCACCTCAGGGACTTGCTCATCGAATAATTCGTAACCTGCTGTAGACCCGATTTCTTCGCGGCTAAACGTGTAAACTCCCTCATTCTGTGCTGAGGCGGTTATTCTTCCCCAAACATACAGTTTATCCTGCTCTATGCTGCTGCCCTCACTGTTAACAAAGTAATTGGTGCCTGTCAAGTCAAAGTAGTCCATTGTGCAGCTTTTGACTCGTTCATCAAAACCCAACCCCGCCCTGTTTACTAAAAGCGCTGTTTTGATTTTGTCCTCCATCAATATATCCGCTGGGTTCTTTTTTGGTTTGGCTTCAACGCGGTCGACTACAACTTTGGATTTGGNNAAGTTTGATAGGTGTCTTTAATCGTGAACTAGCCATCTTTGCCATCCTGCATGCATCCGAAACGGCGCTCTCCAAAACCGATTCATCAAACGAGCCCACGGACGCAAAACCCCACGCCCCATTAACCAACACCCGCAAGGCAACTCCGTTTTCAATGCCTTGTTTAGCTGCTTCTACACGCTCTTCTTTGAGGGTGAGCATTGTTTTGTAGAGTTTTTGTGCTCGGGCTTCAGAGTACTGAGCGCCGAACTTTTGGACCGCCACGTTGTTAATTTTAGTCAAAAGGTCTTTCAAGGGAATCTGTCCTGTGAAGGTAATGTTTTTACTAGAACTATTTTGGGAGACTTAAATGATTTTGTTTGATTATGGTATTTCATAGAATGCGCTAAAATGGTTATTGATAAATGGTTTTTCTCGATCCAATAGCCACTACATAAACAGTTTTTTCTTTTTCCAAGACCGAATAAATTATTCTAGTTTTTCTTCCAACTCTTAACTAAAATTATCTTTCAGATCGCCATGAAGAAGTTCCCGGTGTAAGCATCCGACTCTAAACCAATCAAACAATCTCTTACTTGAGTCTTTATTTTCCCTTCGAGCTTCTTATAGAAGTGCTCAGCTTGCCTTGACAAAACAACTGTATAATTCAACGGGCTTCTTCCTTTAGAAGCGTTCGTAATTCCTTAACTTTGCCGGCTTTAATATCTTCAAGACCCTGCTGAATATCCTTTACCATTTCTGAATCGCTTAAAATCTCGATTGTTTCCATAAGTTCACTCATCAACTTAGTGGCTTCTTCGAGCTTTTGCTTGGTTTCAAAAAGCAACTTGCGATCTTGCTTGTCTAAAAATGTAATCTTAGCCATCGAACCACACAACCTAATCGGTTAATACAACTAATAAATTTGAAAGCTATTTGCCGAAAAAGTCAGTCATGCCTGTCTGTTTCACGACTTTGGCTGTGTGTTTGGATTTAGGCTTGGTTGCTTGGGATTCGATGTCTAAAACTAGTTGCCCATAGACACCGTCGTATCCCGGCGTAACTTTAGCAGTACCGTTTCTAACTGCAACGATGGCCTTAGCAATAGGTGTATCAACCATTGAAGCCAACGATTCTAAAGGTGTATCAATCAGCACTGTGTACTCGTCGCCAAATTTCTCAACAAGCAAATTATAATTTCGCCAAACAGATTGAGCCGAAGGCGAATCAGTACCCAGAACGGTTGCAATAATCTCAGAAAGCGGAAGCAAACGCAAAAATCCTGGCGCCCCTTCACGCCTGAAATCCATGGGTCTGTCAGCCAATTCTTCCACACGTTGTTCAACGCCTTTGGTAAGTTTTCTGTGGCAAACGGGGCAAATATTTCCAAATTTTTGTGCTTCTTGAGGCGAGAGCGATACTTTGCAGTTGCGGTGCCCAGTCCAGTGATATTTGCCATACGCTGGATCTGTTTCGATGGTGAACTTGAATTTGGCTGGGTTGTTGCTGATTATGGCGTCCTTGACTTCGTGATAAGTGAATTTTTCGAGTTCGAATACGTTGGCTTCTCTGCCGATGCGCCATGGCCAGAAACTGTGGCAATCGCTGTTTGAAACAAGAGTGTACTTGTCTAGCTTGCTTAGGCGCCAATTCATCGCGGGGTCAGAGGAAAGCCCTGTTTCCAAGGCATGGATATGCCTGGTCATGTCTTGATAGCAGTCTTCCACAGTGTCGAAACCACTGAAAGCTCCAAAAATACTAAACCACGGTGTCCAAGCATGGGCTGGAAAAATCATGTTCTCATATGAAACACCCATCACTTGCTCGACAAGTTGCGGTGCAGTCATGTTAAGGATGGGTCGGCCATCTGAAGCCAAATCGCCGAAGGCTTTCAGAAGGTCATTAATCTGAACAGCAGTCTCCGTGTTTGGCGTCAGAATGACGTGGTGAACTTTTTTGGATTCGCCTTTATAATCGAAAATAGTGCAGACTTCGGTGGTTAGCATGAAACGAACGGTAGAATCTGCGTTGCCGCTCAATTTGAAGAGGTTTTTGTCTTGCTCAAGCGTGAGGGTTTCGCTGATTTCTTTAAGCCATGCTGGGTGGGTGAAGTCGCCTGTGCCCACCAGGTTTAATCCTTTGATTTTTGAGTAACGGGCAATTTCGCCAATGCTCATCTGCTGGCTTGTCGCGCGGCTGTAGCGGCCATGAATATGAAGGTCAGCTATTACTCTCATGTTCAGCGCCCAACCCTAGCGTGGCTTCATGCCATTTTAAGGCTTCGTATAGTTAGCTAAACGGAAAACAGTTTTTCCTTTCACCGCGGTTTGCAGTTCAGCATATTTGTCCATTCTATTAGAGCTTCAATCAGTTGCCTGATTAGTTTCTTTGTATCTTCGTTAGTTAATTTGCCATTTCCATCAACGTTTTGCGTTGCAGCAGCAAGCATAACTTCCGGCTGGTTAACTGGGTGCATGTTAGCCATAACAAAGGATTGACGGAGGTGATATTGTGCCCTAACTCCGCCAAACCTTCCTGTTGAAGCACTCATGATCGCGACTGGTTTCCCCTTAAGAACGTTATCCTGAAACGGCCTCGAAGCCCAATCAAGCGCATTCTTTAGAACCCCTGGAATTGAATAGTTGTATTCTGGAGTAGCAATCAACAGTGCGTCCATGTTTCGAATTTTTTCTTTGAATTCTTTCACCCTTTGTGGTGAAGAATTTTCAAAGTCTTGGTTGAAAGGTGGAATGCCTTCTAAATCAAAAATTTCGATCGTTACATTTGCAGGCGAAAGCTCCACAGCTGCACGAACAAGAGCTTTGTTGTAGGAACCTTTTCTTAGGCTTCCGGCAAAAGCTAAGATTTTAAATTGTTTTTCCATTTCAATTACCTGCGCAAAACTGTTTTTATGGGTAAGCAGAGAAGTCGATTTAAAGATAGCTGTTGGTATAACAAGAATTTCTGGAAATAAACAGGGTTTTTAAGCTATAATCTTTTAAAGATGCGTAAAGTAGGTACAAATATGCATGAATGGGCGCTGGCTGAAGCCATTTTAAAATCTGCGAAAGAATTTGCAGACTCAGAGGGATTAAGGGAAGTTACCGAGGTCACAATACGAGTGGGTGAGCTGCAGCAGGTTGAGCCCCCGATTCTGCGTTTTGCGTTCTCAGAAATGAAATCAGAGACTTTAAAAAACGCGAAGTTCCACATACTCAAAGCGAAATCAACGCTCAAATGCAGGGTTTGTGCAACCAAATGGCACTTTGACATGAAAAAACTTGATAAAGCTACGGCTGAGGCAATTCATTTTGTTCCTGAAGTAGCACACACATATGTAAAATGTCCAAAATGTGGCAGTCCTGACTTTGAAATCGCCAGCGGACGTGGCGTTTGGCTTGAGAGCGTCAAAGGAGCCAAATAATATTGGTTGACCCGCGAACAAGCATAATCAGTGAACGTTTATCGCGAATAAGCAGAATTATCGCCGTTTCCAGTGGCAAAGGCGGCGTTGGAAAAAGCATGATTGCAACGACACTTGCTTTAACTCTTGCCAAAAACAACTGCAAAGTCGGCTTATTCGACTTGGATTTCACCAGTCCATCAACCCACGTAATCCTTGCCGCCGAAAACGTGCAGCCTAAAGAGGAAAAAGGCTTAATCCCGCCTTCAGTTCATGGGATAGAGTATATGTCGCTTGTTTATTATGTCGGCGACAACCCAGCACCATTGCGGGGAGAAGATGTTTCGAACGCTTTGATCGAGCTTTTGGCAGTTACACAATGGGGTCAGCTTGATTTTCTCGTCATTGATATGCCCCCAGGAATCGGTGACGCGATTCTTGATTTGGTTAGGCTGATTAAACGAATAGAATTTCTGGTAGTTACCACTCCTTCCCTTTTGGCTTTTGAAACCGTCAAGAAACAAGTGAACCTTTTGCGCGAGTTAAAAATGCCCATTATAGGCGTCGTGGAAAACATGAAGATGAATGTTGCAGAAGGCGTTGAGACAGAAACAGAAAAGTTGGGGCTAAAGTACCTTGGCGGAATCCCGTACGATTCACAGGTGGAAGACGCCATAGGCCATGAAACTAAACTGCTGAATACGGCTATCGCTAAGAAACTCAAGCAAATAACCAAAGGCATTCTTTTGATGGAAAAGAGAGAGCCCTAATGAGTTGTTCTAAAGCGGTAATTTTCGATTACATCGGCACATTAGTTAACTGCAAAGGCTATACAATGGAATCTTCAAAAGAACATTTGTACTCTGCTCTGGCTACCGAAGGATTTGAAATCTCCAAAGACAATTTTTTGGCAGCATACGCTTCAGCCCATGAAAAATACCGCATTATACGTTACGAACAGCTTAGAGAAGTAACTAACGCTGTTTGGGTGGCAGAAGCCTTGTGCAATTTGGGCTTTAAAGTGTCAGCGGACGATTGCCGAATCAAAGCAGCCCTAAATATTTTCTTCAAAGCCTACATAGATACCTTTGAGATGAGGGAAGGCGCAAAAAAACTAATCAAACAAGCAAAGCAACAAGGCAAAGTCGGCTTAATCTCCAATTTCACCCATGCACCAGTTATCTACTCAAGCCTAAGGCACCTGGGAATTTGCGAGTTTTTCAATGCAGTTGTGGTTTCGGAAGAAAACGGCTGGCGAAAACCCAGCCCAAAAATCTTCCAAGACGCGCTCAAAAAACTGCAGGTCACAGCTGATCATGCGGTTTACATCGGCGACAGCCCAATTGAAGACATCAAAGGTGCCAAACAAGTGGGCTTAAAAACAGTTTTTGTGCCCTCCCAATTTAACTCATTCAAAGACCTCACTGAAAGCCAACAAAAACCCGACTATGCGGCCAAAGATCTTAAAGACATTTCTGGGAAACTAAAGAGCCTGATTTAACTCAAAAGAAAAAAAAGATTTAGATTTTCTTTGTTTGTTTGGCTGTTTCCAGAGCGACTACGCCTGGAAGTTTCTTGCCCATGAGGAATTCGATGAGTGCTCCGCCTGCTGTGCTGATGTAGCTGATTTTGTTTGTGAGGTCGTATTCTTGGATGGCTGCTATGGTGTTGCCGCCGCCTGCAAGGCTGAACGCTTTGCTGTTTGCGATGGCTTCGAATATTTTTTTGGTGCCGTAGCTGAACTCTGGGTTTTCGTAGACGCCCATTGGTCCGCTGACGACTATTGATTTGGCGCCGCCAATGATTTTACTGTAGTTTTCAACGGTTTTTTTGCCGAGGTCAAAGATCGAATTTTCGGTTGGCAGTTTGCTAATGGGGATCTCTTTGCGTTTGCCGTTCATGTTTAATGCAACGTCAACTGGCACAACAACTTTGTCGCCATATTGGTCCATGAGCGCTTTTATGCCCGGGATCAAACCTGTTAACTCTTTTTTCGCTAGAAAATCCATGTTGGCTTTGCCCAAGTCAACGCCTTTCGCTGCTAGAAACAGGTTGCTGGTTACTCCGCCGACAAGCACAAAGTCTGCAATGCCGTTACCCAATACGTACTTACTGATTTCCAAACTATCGTCAGCTTTTGCTCCGCCCATGACGTAAACCGACGGCTTCTCAGGCTTCTCCAATGCTTTGCTGAGGCTTTTTAGTTCCCGCTCCATAATGCGTCCAGCTGCACTTGGCAAAACCGCGGTAAACCCAACCATGGAGACGTGTCCGCGATGCGCTGCAGCAAAAGCGTCGTTAACAAACAGATCAGCAAGCGGTGCCAAGTTTTGAACTAGAGCAGTTTTTGAGTGTTGTTCTGGTGTGCCATTTTTGGTTTCTCCATCCCAGGCACGGACGTTTTCAAGAACCAATATTTCCCCATCCTGCAGACTCTTGATAGCTGCTTTGGCTTTATCTCCGAAAACATCATCCACATATTTTACTGGACACTTGAGGATTTTCTGCAGGATTGCAGCGTGTTCCTTAAGTGGCGTGTAATCTGGGTCGCCTTTGCGTCCTTGGTGCGCCAAAACAACGGTTTTGGCTCCTTTCTCCGCCAACTCCTTTAGCGTGGTTTCTGCATGTGCTTTTATGCGTACGTCGCTTGTGACTTTCTTGGTTTGCGGGTCTATTTCTGAGTTAAAATCTACTCTGACGAGCACAACTTTGTTTTTAACTTGAAAATCATCTAGCGTTTTGTATTTTGGCATGCTTTTCACTTCTAGTTTTGAAAAGAAAAAGATATGAAAGATTTAAGGTTGTTTGGTTGCTTAGAGGCCAGCTTTTTTGCCTACCATCTCGATGAAGTCAACCATGCGGTTGCTAAAGCCCCATTCGTTGTCGTACCATGCAAAGACTTTAACAAAGTTGCTTTTTTCTCCAAGAACCATGGTTAACTGGGCATCGAAGACTGAAGAGTATGTGCTGTGTAACACGTCGGTGCTTACTAGTGGATCCTCAGTGTACTGTAGTATGCCTTTGAGGGGTCCTTCTGCTGCTTTCTTCATCGCTGCATTGATTTCTTCTTTGGTTACGTCTTTGCTTAAAATTGCTGTTAAGTCAACTATTGATACGTCTGGGGTTGGTACGCGTAGAGAATAGCCGTTCATTTTTCCTGCGCATGCAGGTAGGACTTCGCCAATTGCTTTTGCTGCGCCGGTACTTGTTGGGATAATGTTGATTGCTGCTGCTCTTGCTCTGCGTAGGTCTTTGTGGACAAGGTCTTGGACTTTCTGGTCGTTTGTGTAACTGTGACAAGTTGTCATAAGCGCTTTTTCTAACCCGAAACTTTCTACTAAGACTTTGCTGATAGGCGCCAAAGCGTTAGTGGTGCAGCTTGCGTTGCTAAGAATGTTGTCATTCTCAGGGTTATAGGTCTGGTCGTTTACACCTAACACTATGGTTCTGTCTGGTTTTTCAGCTGGGGCGGAAATTAGAACTTTTTTGGCTCCGGCAGTCAGGTGCTTGCCTGCGCCTTCGCGGTTAGTGAATAATCCGGTGCTTTCTACAGCAAGGTAAACGCCCATGGCTTTCCAAGGTAGATTTGCTGGGTCTCTTTCTTGGAGGCATTTGAGGACTTTGCCGTTGACAACTAAGTCGTTGCCTTTAACTTCAACTGGGTAGGGGAAATGTCCGTGAATTGAATCGTATTTGAGCAGTTGCGCATTTGTTTTCGCATCTGCAAGGTCGTTGACGGCGACAAAATCGATATTCGCGTTTTTTTCAATTGCTGCGCGGTAAAGAAGTCTTCCGATTCTTCCGAATCCGTTAATTCCAACTTTTACAGTCATAATTTCACCGTTCTTTTTTTCAGAAGTTGTAACGTCTCTCTCCTAATTAATTTTGCGACATGCAAACGCTATCAAACGGGTAACTATCAAGGTTAGCACTTTAGAAAAAATAAGCACACAAGTATTAAAAAAAATCAAAACATTTTATGAACCGTTCAAAGATGCCTAGCAGATTCCGCCTTCTTTAAAATAGTAAAATTCCTCTTTTTTGCTTCCAAATCCCCTCACGCCCTCACGCTTAAGCTTACCCCGCAACTCTTCAGCGTATTGACAGGTTATTTCCCCTTTTTTCTCAAGGTAAGAGATTATTTCTTCAGCTTGAGCATCAGTGTCACATCGACGAATGAAATCCACTGCTTGAGGGTTGAAATGGCGAAGCTTATCCGGCATTTCTGTCCGGGGTTCCTGCTCACAACACTCTTCAGCTTCTACCTCAGGCTCTTCACCCTCAATGATCTCGGCTTCTGCTTCGTCTGGGTTCTTTCTCAAGGCATCTATGGAAACCTTGACTTCTCCATTTTCCAGCTCTTTGTATAGGTTGGGAAACATTTTCTTGACAGATTCTTTATCTATGGCCATTGGGCATCATTTTTCAAGAAAAAATATATGGAGCGCTTCTTTAAGTCTTTTTTTGGTTAAAAAAGAAATTTGCCCTTAATTTTATTGTGGGATGAACTTTTCAGTCGGGTTATCTCTAAGTACTTTTTCAAGTTCTTGCGTTTTTAGACCCTTGATTTCGTCACCGAAAGTTTCACATTTCCTTGATTTACCTTTTTCTTCGCAGCTGCGAACCACAATTTCAAGGCTTTGCTTTTCTGTTGTCTCCGCGTAAATGTGAAATGACTCCAAGGTTGTTCCACGCTTGTTTACAGTTGTCCAAATGGCTCTTGAAATTTTTACCCCCGCCGCTTTCAAGTTGTCTACCACTTGCTGTGGCTCATCTGAGTAGACGGCAATGTCTATGTCGCTCCCCCGTCGTACGGTGCCCCGCCAAACGCTGCCAATTAAAAGTGGGCAATAAGCATCGAGCACCTTCATAATTCTTAGGGCTTCACTGCGCATTTGCATTAAACGTTTCTTTCTTTCTGCGCCTTCATTTTCTTCGGCAATTATGTCAAGTTCAAGGGCGATGTCATGGTTTGACGGTAAAAAATGTGTTCCTAGGGTTTCAGCTGCGTGTTTTTTTGCTTGCTTGTATTCTTTTTCGGCTCCGAAGTAAAGAAGGGTAGCTGCTTCACGTGCGACTTGCTGCTTTAAAGTGTAGTCAGCAGTATCGTTACCAAAAGCTGCGTTAGCGTCTTGCGATTGTTTCATAAAGCTCAATTGTTTTCTTGGCGATTTTGTTCCAGGTGAACTCGGCTAGCACCCGTTTTCTTCCGTTTTTGCCAAGCTCTTTGCTTCTTTCGGGGTTTTCCAGGGCGCTGATTACTCCCCATGCTATGTCTGAGGGGTTGTTTGGATCAATATGGAAGCCACATTGGTCTTCTCCGCAGCAAATTACGATTTCACGCATGCCGCTTACCCCAGCTGCGCCTACCACAACTGTTTTTCCCATACTCATTGCTTCGAGAGCAACTATGCCGAAGGGTTCATAGTGGCTGGGGAAAACCGCTATGTCGCACGCGGCGTAATGCAGGATGCGTTCTTCTTCAGGGATAAAGTCAAAACAGAATTTAACGTATTGTTCAAGCCTGATGGTTCTGGTTAAGTTTGTTAGGTACTCCTGTAATTCTCCAACGCCTACAATTACCAATCTTGCATTCGGAATCTTGGTTAAGATGTGTGGCATAGCCATTATGAGTTTATCAATGCCTTTGACGCCTACGAGTCTGCCGAGGAATAGAACCATGAATTCGGTGTCTTTGATTCCATATTTGCTTCTTATCCGTTTGATATCTTGGGCAGAAACGTTTTCGGGGTTGTATTTCTGCGGGTCAACTCCGTTGTAGCTTACCTGTATTTTTTCTCTTGGGAAACCAAGTTGAATCAGCTCATCTTTCATGGCGTACGATACTGTAACGACCATGTCAGCCATTTTGCCTCCGCGAAGCTCTATGTTGCTAACCACGCTTGAACCGGCACCTAAAGTTCTGCCTTTCTCTGTTGAATGGACATGGAAAGCTAAAGGTAAACCTGTTTCCCTTTTGACTGTAATTCCGCCCATTGCTGAAAGCCAATCGTGGGCTACGACGATGTCGTATTTCATCCCTTCTTTCTTGATAAGTTCGTTAGTCAGTTTAGCTGCAGACAAATAGTTGTAAACCATAAGTTTGCCGAAAAGATGCAGTCCTCTTCCCCATTTCTTGATGTCATCAGCGATAACATCTGGAAGAGAATCAGAAATGTCGATGTGCAATGGACGATGGATTTCTATTCCCCTCCAAATTTCCCTAGTCGGAAGCGAGCCGGCGTCGTCATTCATAGTAAAAACAGTTACATCGTGATCATCTAAAACAAATTTTCGAGTTATCTCCGCAGCATAGGTGCCTAAGCCGCCGACGATTTTTGGGGGATATTCATAAACAAAGACTGCTATTTTCATTGTTGAATATTCACCGTTATTAGATTATCAGTTGGCGTCACCATACTAAAGCTTTACTTAACTGTAAGCGACAAATCCCTGAACAGTAAAATCTTCCAATTAGGAAAACTTTGATTAGCCTGTTTGCACTAGCTATAGCAAGTAAGGTGTTTTAGACATGAGCTTGTCACCCGTTAAGCAAGAGATACTCGAAAATATGCTGCTTATAGATAAACCTGTTAAAGCTGCAGAAATTGCCCAGTCTGTCCAAAAAGATCTTCCGCAAGTGAGAGGCCATCTCTTAGGGCTTACTAAAAATGGCTACATCAACTTGCCTGAAAAAGGGCAATATGCCATTACTGAAAAGGGAAAGCAGGCTCTTGGGTTACCGGTAATTACCAAGGAGAAAGCTGAGGCAATTCTGTCTTACTCTCCACACGATAAAGCATTCAACTTCTACGCTGACGTCGGTAAACCACTTAATTTGCATGCCCACAACATTCGGGATTTCGCCAAGAAGATAGAAAAGGCGGAAGTTGTATCTGTCGAGTTCCATACAAAACGTGGTGACTTCGAGGCTTGGTTTAAGACGTTGGGTGATGAAGAGTTAGCTATGAAAGTGGCTTTATTGAAAAAGAAAAATGTTTCTGGGGAAGAATTGCGTAAACAGTTGGCGCAGGTGGCTATGCAAAGATACGTTGCTTTGTCAAAGTTGGCTGGTCAACCCGCTTACACCGATTAAATAATGAAATTCAAACTAAGATCCAATATAATGAGCATTTTTTAAGATTCAATTAGCCAGAGAAATTATAGATCCCCGTATAACCTCTGTTGATAATGTTTCTCAAAAACTTTTTTTAATGCAACCACGTCTTTTTTTGTCTTTTCCTGTCTTTTNNCCAAAACAAGCATTTCACTGAGAGAAGGGAGGCCCTAATTTTTACAGCAATTCAGCACAACTAAAAAGATATCAAACAAAAAAAAGAAATGTTTAGGCTTTCTATGTTATCTGACTATAGACTGGGTGACCGCTGAACTTCAAGATGGTTTCTGATCTTTCTACAGTTCCGCTTGGTAGTCTAGTGCAAAAAGACTGAACGATAGCGCCAGAGGAAGTAAACCGTACGCCATCAAGCATTTCGCCCTTAGTTACGCCTGACGCAGCAAAAATCATTTCGTTTCCTCTTGCTAACTCGTCTTCAGTATATGTTTTGTCGACATCAACGCCTGCCGCTTTCAACCTATCCATCCGTTTTGCATCGTCTTTTTTATCCTTCCAGACCTTAACCAACATCGTTCCGCCAAGGCACTTTACTGCTGTGGCGGCAATGGTTGCTTCTGCACCAGCTCCTGCCCCGATAAGCAAGTCAACGCCTGAGTCAGGTAAACATGTGACAATTGAGCCGGCAATGTCGCCGTCGGCGATAAGAATGATTCTTACACCCATCTTTCTTAGTTTTGCAAGCAATTCATTGTGTCTTTCACGTTCAAGCATAATCACGGTGAAATTTGACAAAGGCCGCTTCTTCAATTTAGCTATCGTTTTAACAATCTCTTCAACAGACATTTCTAGATTAATCTTGCCTTTCGATATGCCATCGGTTGCAACCTTGAAGTAGTATCCGTCATCTGGAAGAACCTGCAAGCAACCTGCTGGGGCACATGCTAACGCTGAAATGGCGTCTTTCTTTCCTTTTGAAGTCGCTGTTGTACCGTCAACTTGGTCGATTACAAACTCAACTTTAGGACCAACGCCGGTGCCTACTTTTTCTTTGTAACTAAACGCTGGAGCATTGTCTTTGGGGCCTTCGCAGCAAATGACTTCTCCGTCAACTTCAGTCTGGTTTAGGACTGCTCTGGAGAAATCGAGAGATGTCTGGTCAACTTTATCTGGGTCGCCTTTTCCGATGTGGAGGGCCGCTCCTACAGCGCCGGCGGTTGTGATTCTTGTTAATGACGGAGATAATGCTCTCAATGAAGTCATTTCAACTCACCTCTTACTCTCGCGTTGCCATAAATCTACAAACTCCACGTAGTTTTGTGCAATCTTATCAGCAGCGTCTTTTCGGCTGATTTTTCCCGCTTTATAATCTGCTAGGGGCTGCCAGAAAATAGTTCTTCCCACCGCGAACCCTATGATGCCAGAAATTTTTGCTCCCACCTTGAGCCATTCCTGCACTTTTTCCTTGGATTCGCCTCTGCCCAAAGTTATTACGCCGGCTTTTCGTCCTCCACTTTGCGCTTGCTTCACAACTGCTTTAGCAGATTCAGGTTTGTCAACGCCTTCGAGTTTCCAAATAGCTGGTTCTACACCTGCATCTTGGATTTCTTTGAGGCTTTCCACCATCAATTTAGGCCGCAGGTCTAAGTCATAGGCTTCTTTTGAGCCGCCGAGTTTCGTCATCTGCGTTGCTGTTGCGGGAACAATAAGTTCGAACAGAAAGGCTCTCTTGTTTTTCTGTAAGTAATCACTTAATTTTTTGAGTCTATCTAGCTGGCGCTTATTCATGATTTTGTCGCTTTCAGGGTTATAGCGCACTAGCACTTTCACAAATGTAGGATCAAACTCTTCAATGTGTTTGGCAAAGTTATCTCCGTAGTCGAAGTCGAATTCGTCTTGACCAGACTTCTCGACAGGCAATGCAAAGTTTAAGCCCTCTTTTTTTGCTTCACAAAGAACAGCCGTCCCGAACTCCTCATCAACCAACAAGCCCGCAATATCTTTAGGGACGCTTTTTTTCAATGATTCCTTGAACCCTTCAAAAACAATTTTTTTGTAATCCTCAATCTGCACTTTCTCTGCAGCTGTAGGTTTACGATTCTTTATTTCAAACATTTTTTCAAGAAAAGAAGCACGATGATCAAACGCCAAAATTAATAACTCTTTCTTTGACCAATCCATCACAAACCTCACCTGACTCTACTCTATAATGTTTACCAAATAAAACTTATTGTTTGTGGCTAAAAACGCATGTACTTTAGAGGATCATACGTATTGGTTCTTACTTCTATTTGCTCTTTCAGAGGACACTTTGAGGAAACCATATAATTTAAGATCACAATATTGCGTGCTGAGGCGCGTTGGCTTTGGGTGAAGTAAAAATAGTGACAGTTAAACTTCCCGAAGATGTTTATCAAGAAATGGCTCTGCGCATTCCCGAGGGTGATCGAAGCAATTTTATAAGGGAAGCCATAAGCGAGAAACTGCAAAAGACCCCTAAACCGGACAAGCTTTTTGCTTTGGAAGAACGAATGAGCAACCTCGAGGAGGCTTTCGGTCAAATCCGAAAATCCCTCACTGACTTAGAGCTGCTAACTTTTCAGCATGGAAACATTAACCCTCACTCATTCTGTATTGACGACTTAGACCACAAAATAATGGAGTACTTGATGAACTACAAGAGCGCCACGACGCCTGAGTTGGCTGATTACCTTAAAACAAACCGGTGGCTTATACTTAATAGGCTTCGAAAAATCCAGAAAGCCTCTAAGAAAGAAGCGGGGAAATCAATAATTGAGTACTACGCAGGCGAACGTTCGGGAAAGAAGAAAGCATGGTGGATCGACGAAGAATTAATCCAAGANNTGGGTTCAAATCCCAGCGGGCCCGCTTTTCTTTTTTCACCTGGCGTTTTAGCGATTTTTACGGTTTAGATGCCGGGTGAATTGGGACACTTTCTTTGCCAACTCGTAGACTAAGCTTGCGATGGCGATGGCAAACGCTGGAAAAACAGGCATTATGTACCAATAAATTTTTGTTTGTGCAAAACTGAAAACTATCAACACAATTGCAACCCATAGGAAAATCAAGGTATCTGATTTGAGGCCCTTGACGAAGGCGTTGAATGCGCACAGGCCAACCCCAAAAGGCAACAGAGCCAGCCAAACCCAGTTTTCGTTATGGGCTAAATAGTTAAAATAGAAGAGGTAGTTTGCGGAGTGCCCTTCAAGGACGCCGGTTGTGCGGGCAACGTCTGAGTAGATGAAGTATCCTTGCCAAAACGGTGACCCAAAACTAACAGCCATGCTGATTAACCAGGGCAAGAAGACCAAAAATCCGACTGCCCAAAGAAGGGTAAAATGTTTTTTGAAAAGAAACCGAATACTTCTCTTTGTCGTCAACAAATATGTAAAGACGATTAATGGAATGAGCAGGGCATCAATCTGCTTTGTCATCAATGCTAAACCAAAAAACAAGCCACTCAAAGCGGTGTATCGATTAGGCTTTTCTTTTTCCTCACTTATAACAAAAAAGTATATGCTAGCCACAACAAAGCATGTCAGAGGGACGTCAGTCATGGCGTACCTTGCAAAAGTGTAGTATGTTACAAACGTGCCTAGAACTATCGCGGCTAGGAAACCTACGTATCGGTTGTAAAGTTTCCTGCCCAAATAAAGGACAACGACTAAGGATAGAGCGCCGAATACAGCACTCCAGATTCTTGACGCAAAATTGGTAACCCCGAAGACTTGGTATGCAAAAGACATTAGCCACATCAGAAGTGGCGGCTTACTCAGCATAAAATTTATAGCGCCGTCAGTCCAAGGGGTAAAGTAATCTCCCGTTCTAAACATGTGATATGCCCATTGAGTATACGTTTGTTCATCGGCAGCCTGCAGAACCCCTTTTCCCAGATTAACAAAGAAAATAACCGAGAAAGCCAGAATTATCAAGACAAAAATGGCGTCGGCGTGGGATTTGAACCAAGAGTATTTTTCATTTGATTTGTCGATTGGTTCTGCGATTTGTTTAAGCTTTCTTGTATTGTAGAAGTATCGGACTACAGTAAAAATGGTCAGTGCACCTATGGCGAGTGTTATGGCGTCAAAGATAATGGTGGTTATTGGTATCGAATTGACAGGTTGTGAAAGTTGCGTTTGAGTCGTTGAATTATATAAGGCTAAAGCGTAGATGTTGCTGTCATCTGAACCGACATATAAAATGTCGTTTACGACAGCTGGAGAAGACTCTATGTTGTTGCCTGTTTGGTAACTCCATTCTCTGGCTCCTGTAGTAGCGTTAAAACAATAGATGTCATTGTCACGGGAGCTCACAAACACATTGCCGTCTGAGATTGCTGGAGACGAGGTAACCCAGAATCCAGTTGAACTCTGCCAGATTTTACCGCCTGTTGAAGCGTTAAGACAATAAACGCTATTGTCCTGGGAGCCCACGTAAACGCATCCGTAAGCAACAGCCGGAGAAGAATCCACCTCATCTGCCGTCTGATACCTCCAAATTTGAGCGCCTGTGGTAGCATTCAAACCGTAAACGTAGCCGTCGTATGAACCAACATAAAGGAAATCATCTTGAACAGCAGGTGAAGAGACAGTGGTTCTTATTTGGTGGCTCCATATCTGACTGCCTCTAGATGCGTTAATAGCGTAAACGTAGTCGTCGCCAGTGGAAATATAAACTACTCCACTTGAAACTGCAGGCGATGAATTTACTCTGGATAAAGTTGGGAAAACCCACATTATGCTTCCGTCTGTGGCATTGAGAGCGTAAACGTCCTGTTTTCCTGAACCTATGAAGACAACGCCATTCACGATTGCGGGTGATGACCGCACTTCTCCTCCAATATTTGTTCTCCACAAAGGCTGTCCCGTCATAATGTCAAAACAGTAAACGTAGCCGTCGTCTGCGCCAACATAGACACTGGCGTTAAAGATTGCTGGCGATGACCACACTTCACTTCTGATTGCATATGCCCAGTATAATTTCCCGTTTGAGGCGTTGAGACAGTAAACTTCGCTGTCTCTGGAGCCGACAAAAACGTAGCCGTAAGCCACTGCGGGCGAAGACTGCACCATTCTTCCAGTTGTATAATTCCACAATAATTTGGCGGAATTCGCTGAGCCATTGTCGGCAATGTAGCCATTGTGGCTTGGGTCTTGGCGAAACATTGCCCAGTCTACGTTACTGGAACTGGTACTGCTGCATAGAACCGGCGGGACAAAGCATGATGAAATCAAAATAGTCGTTATCAGGGTGATTAGCTGCCAGTTACGTTTTCGCATTGCTATCCTTACAAGAAATCAGATTTAAGTTAACAATAATTAAACTTGTGGGCTTTCGATCGAATGCCTCCTGCCTGTCAGCTTTTCCTGTTTTGCCCGCTTTCCAATGCCTTAGCTTTGTGGTTGTGCTGTTGTGACCACTAGTTCTCTTATAGTCGTTTAGCAATTTCGTTATCCTGCAAGTAGTGTAGATGAATGGTTAGCTGCCAAAATTGTGGTAAACATCTATCCAAACCAGATAGGAAAATTGAGAACAACTGTTTCTGTGTCGCATTGTATAATTGTAATGAGTGCGGTGCCAGCTTCAAAGTAGTTTACTAGTTTGCTTTAACGGGTTCTCTGGGGCGATAGATAACTACTGCCCCTTGCTCTTCTTTTAACGCTAAGTTGTGTTTCTTAGCGATGTTCTAAATCTGCTGTCTAGTTTCACTGTCAAGAACCGTTTTTATATGAACCTGATGTCTAACCGAGTTGAGATCGTTAATTTCAGAAAGGCGTAAAGTTACCGCGTCTGACGTCATGGAGCTGTAGACTGTGGTAATTTCCTTTAAAAAAGAAATTGCTTCATCTCTCTTCACACTGCAAATCAGACATGTCTGTTGTCTGATGTTTCAATATAAGCTTTCTCCCACTTCCTTACCCGTACAACAACTGTACACTTGAAAGCTCAAAAGATGGACACTCAGGAAATCTAACAAAGTTCAATTAAACAGATTTTTGACATATTTCAAAATGAGCTGCGGTTGATCAAGCGCCGTCTTTAACGCCTTCCTTGGATTCTTAATGTGGTTAAGCAGCGATAATTTCTTGTACTCCTCAAGAGCACGAGCAGCTATATCTTTAACTTCCTGAGGTGTGAAGTCCCCCGTTGTAATCAAAGGCAAGCCTTTTGGCTGACGCGCAGCTGCAAACGAGTTCCATGTTAAATCCTGCCCAATGTAACCTTTTTCTTTGCATTCATCATACAGCTTTGTTCCATATGAGGGCGTTGCCATGAATAGGTGCATACCCACATCGTAATCGCGCTTTAGTCTGAGTGCAAAATCAACTGTTTTCTGCATGTTCTCTTTTTTTTCGCCTGGAAAACCAATAATGTAGAAGCCGCCCGCTTTCAAACCGATTTTTCTGCAGTTTTTCGCCACTTCGACTACGCGGTTCAAGTCCAAGCTTTTGCATATCACATTGTCAAGGATTTGTTGGTCGCCTGATTCCACCCCGAAGAACACGCTCTGGCAACCTGACTTCTTCATTTTCTGCAGCAAATTCAGGTTTAAACAGTCAGCCCGGACGCCATTTGGTGTTTCCCACCCTATTTTTAATTTTTTCTCGATTAATCCATCGCAGATTGCTTCAAACCTTGCGAGATCAAGGGTTAAGTTGTCATCTTCAAAGAAAACATTTTTGACATCATACTTTTCTACCACGTGTTTTATGTGGTTTAGCACATAGCTTGATGAATGGGCTCTAAATTCTCTGCCCATATGCAAGTGGACCGCGCAGAAACAGCAGTTAAATGGGCATCCTCGGCTTGTAACCATGGATATTGCCCTGCTACGAAAGCTGCGGTAGCCTATCTTTTTGGGGCTCAAATACTTCTCCATATCCACGAGTTCGTAGGCTGGATAAGGGAGCTCATCGAGGTTCTTAATTAAAGGTCTCGGAGGGTTCACATTAACTTCCCCGTTTTTACGGTAGGCGATACCTAAGACTTCATTTAGCTCTTCTTTGCCTTCAAACGCCTTGGCGACATCGACCATCGTGTATTCGCCTTCACCGCATACAACAATATCCACGTTTTCTACTTCTTCAAGAAACATTTTTGGAACAATAGAGACGTGAGGTCCACCTACAACCGTCAAGATGTTTGGATCAACTTGTTTAACTAAACTGCTTATTTGCACTGAATTACCTATTTGAGAAGTAAACGGTCCAGCAATGCCGACAATGCCTGGTTTGCGTTGGGTGATCTCTTGTTTTATTTGTTCAAGGGACAAACCTACGTTTATGACTTCCCCATTCCTCTGAAAAGAGGAGTCGCCACCCAGGAAAGCATCTAAAATTTCAGCGGTGTACCCTGCATTTGTTAGGGTTGCGGCGATGTGCATTAAGCCCAAAGGTAAATTGCCTGCTGGCGGTTCGGAGCCTTGATAAAATGTCTGTGGCGGATTGATAAGGAGTACTTTCATTTATTTTACCTAATAACCAAAAATTGACAGATTAGTGATATTTAAAGCAATTTATGATCAAGCCACGCGTTTGTTTCCATTCGTGGTAAGCAGTCAGCCCTGCTTCCGAACATATTAGTTTCCGTGTTACTGCTACGCTACAATCACATAAGTTTATGAGCGGTTATTCGGCACTTATGTTGATTACTTTTCAGTAGTTTACTAAGGAGGTGATGTTTTTGAGTATGCGACAGGAAGGAAAGAAGGGCAAGATGACTGTTGCTGAAGCAGGCAGAAAAGGCGGAGAAAAAACGGCCCAAACTCACGGACGAGACTTCTACGAGCAAATTGGACGTAAGGGCGGCGAAAAGGTTTCTTCTGAACGAGGTCCCGAATTTTACAGTGAGATAGGCAGCAAAGGCGGTTCAGAGCGAGCTAAGCAGCATGAAGGCACATCTGAGGCAATGGGGAAAACAAGCTTAGAAGAGGCGGGTCACCGAGGCGGACAGAGAGTCCGAAAACTGATCCAAGCCGGCAAAGAGCACGAAGAAGAATAAACCCTCTTTATTAGAGGTTAATTGTTTTTCTTTTAATGAGCATCAATTTTATCATTTATTTTAGCGGAGGTGAATGTTTTGGCTGAACGAAAGGGTAAGATGACAGTTGAAGAGGCTGGAAGGAAAGGTGGTCTCAGAACTTCCGAAAATCACGGAGAAAAATTCTACAGTGAAATAGGACGCAAAGGTGGAAAGATCGGCGGACCTAAAGTTGGTCAAAGAGTACGCAAACTTATTCAAGAGGGAAAGGCGTACGAAGACGAGTAAATTAGCCGTTTGATTTTAGGTCGTCTTCTAAACCGTTTTTTATTGCGTTTGTTTTTTCAATGTGAGCCACAATTCCCTTTTAATGATGAAAAAGGGCTTGTCTGACAGTTTTTTGCTGTTGCTGCCTATAAGACGACAATATAGGTTTAGAAACTTTGTTTGATCTAGAACTTGAGAAAAACAGGTTGTATTTTCAGAAAAGAACGTTGTAACTTGGTTTTTATTATTCGAATCGGTTTTTTAACCATGATTTTCATGGTTAAGTACAATTTTCTCAACGGTAGGGCACGATTCTTTTTCTTAGGGTAAGGTTGAAATAATTTTAAACTGTATATTGTTTTTATGAAGAAAATATTGGTTCTCTATTATAGCCGAACCGGTAACACTGAAAGGATGGCCAATGCAGTAGCTAAAGGAGCGAAAATCAACGACAACATAGCTGTGGAATTAAACTTCCACGTTGAACCACAAGACCTGAGTTCCTTTGACGCCATAATCATCGGAGCCCCCACATACCATCATGAGATGCCGGTTGACTTCAAAAACCTCTTTGAGGAAGCCGCAGTAGCTGGCATAAGTTTGAAGGGCAAAGAGGGTGCAACATTTGGTTCGTATGGGTGGAGCGGTGAAGCGCCTAAACTTATTTTGGAAATCATGAAAAACAAGTTTCAGATGCAAGTTACCGAGCCCCCGCTACTTGCGAATTATCTGCCGAACGAAAAAACACTTAGTGCCTGCGAAGAACTCGGGAAAAAAGTTGCCGAAAACTTATTGAACCCCCCTTAACATTAACCAAACGGAGAAATTTATGCAGCAACCTGACAAAACCCTAATTGATTTTCTAAAAAATCAGGTGACAGTTGAAAAATCAATTGTGGCTTCGCTTGAAAAGCCGGTCCTTAGCCTGAAAAACCCGGTCGTTAAGGGTGTCCTGAGAGGAGTCTCGCTTGATTCTATTAAGCATGCGGATCTTTATTTGGCATCCATAACACTTCTTACAAACGCTTCCACAGCTTTAAAGCAGGAGAATCTTGACGAGCAAAAAGCTCTCATTGAGAAGCACATCGAAATTGAATCAAAACTGATAGTAAAACTTGAAGAAATGATTCCCAAAATCGAAAACAAGAAAGTTGTGTTCCTTTTAAACGCCATATTATCTGACGAAAGAAGGCACCATGAAATGCTAAAAATGATGTTAGAAATCGTTGTTAAAGGAGAAACTATCACTGAAGAAGATTGGTGGAAGCTTCTCTACGAAGATGTACCGTTTCATGGAACACCTGGCGGGTAAAAGCTCAAGAGTTAACGTTGTTCTGCATGACTTGCTCTGAAGAGCTCCATGTGTCTTCAACGATTTTCTCAAGCTCCTGTAACACTGATGCTAGCATTTCGCCTTTGCAGGTTAAACCGTAAGCCTTTGGTGTTCTTCTGATGAAAATCAGTTTTTTACCCTTTAACCCTCTTAGGTACTTGTAGGTTCTCCTCATTGAGAGCTCAGTTTCTTTTGCGAGTTTTCCTGCGGAGATGCCGTCTGAAGGGATCGAGTCATAAACTTTCTTTTCTGTTTCTGTGAAGCTTTCCTTGTTTGGGTCTCTCTTGGACTTAAAGAAGAAAATATAATCTCTTTCTTCAGGAGTTTCTATTAATCCGACTGAGCGTAAACGCTTCAGGATTCGTGAAGCAATTTTGGGAGATATTAGCGCTTCTATGTTCTCAAAGGTTTTTGGTCCTGACAGTAAATATTGCAGGACGGTTTCTTCATAGCATTCTGAGTGGGCGGGTAGCATGTCGGCGAACTCTGGGAAAGTATCCAGCAGCTCGGTTAGGCGACCGCCAAAAGTTGTTGCGTAGTATTCATCTCTCGCTTCGGTTGCAAGCCCTACGGCCATTAATGGGCCGAGATACTCTTCGCTGATGGTGTCTTGACTGTGGTTGTGCCCAGATCTCTTTAGTTCCTGTTGAAGTTGGCTTACCGAGTATCTGCCCTTTCCGATTGCCTGCAGGATGTGGAGTCTAGTTTCGTTTTTTAGGACATTGAAAAGTTCTTTTATGTAGTTCGGGTTATCCATGGTTCCCCGAAGCTTTCTTAGCTCATTTTTTAATTTGTATGTTTGGCATCGGTTTATGCATTGCAGAGGTGTTATTGGGGCGCAGTTTCTGCATTCTGCGTCAAGTTTTCTTAACATTTCAACTAAGTCGCAGTTATTTTCCGTTTTTCGGGTTGATATTAGGACATTTCCCATTTTTCTCTCCCTTCCAAGCGTGAATTATGCCGGGGATGGTTGCAGGGGATTGATGTAGATTACTGTGTCGTGTTTGGTAACCCGTCATGACACGCGTCATATATTATGACAAGCGTCATATTTAAATAAGTTTTCCCCAAAGTATCCCTAATCGGTGACTAACTTGATACTTCCGTGCGAGGTCGGAGTAAAAACTGTTTTGCCAGCTGTAAAGGCTAGAATGGCAAAATCAATCGTCGAAAACCATGGATTTAACGAACAACAAGCAGCAAAACTACTCGGGCTCTCACAGTCAGCAGTCAGTCGATATATCAGCAAAGAAAGAGGCAACGCACTTTCTATAGAAAACTCAACTGAAGTCTTAGCATTAATTGAGCAAATGGTAATTTCACTCATAAAAGACCCCGCAAACAAAGAACAAACGTTGAATCTTTTCTGCCAAATATGTTCAGCCATAAGGCAAAAAGGCTTAATGTGTCCATACTGCAAAAAAGAAATGCCCCCCGAATGGGCAGAAAACTGTTTGTTCTGCCGCTAAGTCTAAAACCAATTAATATTTATTAAAAACGGAGTTCCTCTGTTTTTTGAGGAAACCCTTTTGTCAAACTACAATGAGAACGCTATTTTGGACACCATCGAAAAGGTAACCAAAAGCACAGTTAACATAAGCACAATCAGGCTTATACACAACTTGTTCTATCAGGCGGTTCCAGTTAGTGGCATGGGCTCCGGAACAATAATTGACCCAACAGGCTTAATTTTAACAAACAATCACGTTGTTGGAGGCGCTCAGAAAATCAACGCCACCTTGGCCGACAACGAAGTGGTTGAAGGAACCATCGTAGGATCATGTGCCATCCATGACATAGCAGTAGTCAAAATTAACAGCAATAGGCGGAAGCTTCAGGCAGCAGAATTAGGAAACTCCGACAAGCTGCGTGTAGGCCAGCGTGTCTACGCAATTGGTAATCCGTTTGGATTGGCGGGTGGACCAAGTGTAACTTCTGGAGTTATTAGTGCAATTAATAGAACCATCGAGGCTGAACGCGGATTAATCGAGAACCTCGTTCAAACTGATGCCTCAATCAACCCTGGAAACAGTGGCGGCCCACTAGTAGATGTAACAGGAAAAGTTATCGCGATAAACACGGCCATCATTCCATATGCCCAGGGAATCGGTTTTGCCATTCCCATAAACGCAGCGAAAAGCTGCACAGACGAAATTACCGCAGGCGGAGAAGCTAAATGGCCATGGATAGGAATTGTTGGTTTAAGCTTAACTCGAGAAATCACACGATACTACAACATGCCAGTAGATCACGGCGTTCTTGTAACCAAAGTTGCAGAGGGGAGTCCTGCCGACGCTGCTGGGTTAGCGCAAGGAGACATAATTCTCGAAATAAGCGGGGTGGTAACCAATAGGATTGAAGATTTAGTTCTCGAGATTCAGAAGAAAAAAATCGGTGCCGTAGTCAGAGTCTTGGCGGTTCGCAGTGGCAAGGAAGACTTTTTTGAGTTGCAACTAAGTGAGGCGCCATAACGCCTATGGAGTCTTCTTCAAGACAAGAACAAATCAAAAACATCCTCCTAAGAAACAGGGTTATAGCAATCGTTGGTTTGTCCAAAGAGGCGGAAAAAGATAGCCACAAAGTGGCTGCCTATCTGCAACGTTCCGGCTACAGAATCATACCTGTCAATCCCTTTGTCGACGAAGTGCTCGCAGAAAAAAGCTACAAAAGTCTACTTGACATTCCGCCTGAAATTCAGAAAACAATCGAAATAGTTGACATTTTTAGGAAAACGGCAGATGTTCCGACAGTTGTTGATCAAGTTATCCAGCTTAGGCTGGTTTGGGTGAAACCTCTTGTGGTTTGGATGCAAGTTGGAATCATCAATGAGGAGGCTGCACAAAGGGCTCGGCAAGCTGGGATTATTGTGGTTATGGACCGCTGTTTGATGGTTGAGTATGCTGCCTTTCATAGGGCTGGACCCATTTCAATAGGCGGCAGGTAAAGAGCTTGTTCTCTGGCTACTTTGACTTTCTGGAAATAGACATTACCCCTCTTTAGAGGGCGATTGTGCCCTTAGATTCTTCTTCATGGCATTAATGAAAAAGAAAGCTGAACCTAAGTGATTTTCTCGAGTTTGCTTTGTATTTCCTGATAGTTAGGTTCGACAGTCGGGTTGTCAGAAACCCACACATACTGCACTATGCCTTTGGGGTCTAATATAAAAATTGACCGTTTAGCAACTGTGTAACCTATGAGGCCTGCGAAATCAGTTGACTTGAGTCCGTAGGTCTTGATGACCTCGCGATTGTAGTCGCTTAGAACTGGAAAGGGCAGCCTGTTTTTTTCTGCGAAAGCCTTGTTTGCAAACGGGTCATTAACACTTATCCCGATAACTTGTGCCTCCAAATCAATCAGCCGATCCATCGAATCACGGAACTCACACATTTCCTTGGTGCAAACTGAAGTAAAAGCGCCAACAAAAAAGGCTATAACAACTTTTTGCCCAGAGAATTATTTTAGACTTCTAGGTTTCATATTGGTGTCTGGTAAGGAAAAATCCGGTGCCATGTCTCCGACTTTAACTTTGGTCGACATAAAAGCTAACCTTCACTTTAGCAGAGACAAGCGTCTATAAATGCGTAATGCTTTCATCCGAAGGCAAATGCACACGGGCAAATCTTGTTTAAAACGCATGCTTCACATTTGGGCTTTTTTGCAATGCAAACTTGCCTGCCGTGAAAAATCAACAGGTCGGTGAACGTCATCCATTTCTCATTCGGTGTAATCGGCATTAAAGCCTGCTCTATTTTGGTGGGGTCATCGGTTTCCGCAAGCCCAAGCCGCTGCGAAAGCCGGCGGACATGAGTATCGACCGCTATACCTGCGGTTACGCCATAAGAGTTGTAGAGCACTATGTTGGCGGTTTTCCTAGCCACGCCTGGAAGCTCCAACAATTCGTCCATCGTTTTAGGTACTTGCGAATGGTATTTTTCCACAAGCATCTTGGCGGCTCCCTGCAGGTTTCTGGCTTTGTTGTGGTAGAACCCTGTTGAATGAATATCTTGCTCGAGTTCCTTTATGTCTGCTTTGGCGTAGTCTTCTGCTGTACGGTACTTCTTGAAGAGGCTTTGCGTTACAATGTTGACTGTTGCATCGGTTGTTTGGGCAGAAAGCATAGTTGCTACGAGCATTTCGAGCGGGGTATGGTAGTTTAATGCAGTCTTGGCATCTGGGTACTGTTTTTCAAGGAGTTCGATGATTTTTGCTATTCGCTGTTTTGGTTCAAGGTACATTTCTGGTCTCTTCATCGTCAAGCCCCATCTAAGTTAACAACTGAAAAGAATGAAGTAAACTCTAAGAGAAAAGTGTTTTGACACTTAATCTGCCATTTCTTTTTACATTTGTTTACTGTTTATGTTTTATTCTTTAAACTTGCTGATTATATCAAATATACATTGGCGCAATGTTTATATAATTTTCAATAATGTGAAAAGATGTTAGCATAGTGTAAAGTGAACGGGTATGGTAAATCCCACAAGAATAACCGTAGCATTCGACAAAAACACAGCCGACTTACTGGAAAAAATAAGCACTGAAGCCGACGTGTCACAGAGCGAAGTCATGCGGCGCGCCCTAAAATTCTACAGCGACAACAAAGCCCTCGAAGACCCCACAACCAAGAAAAAAATCCTCGCCTACATAGACATGCTCCTGACCGGCGAACACATAATCTTAGACGTTGACCATTGGTTAATGTTCCTGGGGTTAATCGCCACTTCGCCCGAAAGAGAAAAATTCTGGAGCGAACACAGGGAAGTAGCAAAAGCTCATTGGGAACAGCTTAAGTCTAAAGTTCATTCGCCAGAGGAAATGCTGGCAAGGCTTGAAATCTGTAACTTTTATCGCCTAACAAAAAACGCGCCAAACGATTATACACTAGTTCTTGTCTCGGAAGCCTCGAAAGAGTTCATAAGAATATTTCTCGAAGAATACTTCTCGGCGATGGGCGTTAAAGCTGAGATAAAAGAGAACCTGACCAAACTCAGAGTCACGATAAAGCCATCTACATTAAGAATGTAAGACTTCAACATTTTATACGGAAACTTGCAACAAGGCCTATAAGCCTTTTATCTTTCACTGTAAGTTAAACAAACTCTAAGGTGACATGAGTGAGTTTAAAACTAAAGGTTGATGGAAAAGAAATACCGTTAAATGAGTTCGTTGAAAAATTTATGAATGGAAGTATCACAGGAGCGCTATCTTCGCTGCACGGCATAAATGAGAATTGGAAAAAAATAGAGATTGAAATCCAAAAATAATGAGGTTAACCCATAAACTCAACTTTACTTTCTATTTCAGCGAACACTTCTCGTTTCGCCTTGCATATTGGGCAAATGTAGGGTGGGTCCTCACGGTAAACCACATAGCCGCATTGTTTGCAGTACCATAACTTCTTTTTGACAGTCGTCTGGGTGGGTTGGATTTTTTGTTGGCCTGCTTGTGTTGACGCTTGTTTGGCTGCGGCTGTTTCAGCGCTGTACGCTCTCTGTTGCTTATCTTGGGGTCTTCGCTCGGGAACTTCGGGGAGATTTTGGCTTTCGTAAACCTGTTTATTGACATAGAGTCTGCAGTAGCATGCGCCATATTGGGCAACGTCTGGGTCTCGGTAGTCGCAAGGGCAAATGATGTCTCGGTCAAACTCGTAAATACCTGAAGCCAAACGGCAGGGGCACAAAGGGTAACCATAGCGGTCCTCGTTAGTTTTCAAGCCATCAAGAAAACCTTGTAGCAGGTCAGGCTGAGGCGTTAGATAGTAACCGTAGGTTTTAGCGTCCATTTCAGCTCTGCGACGAACTTCCTCAACGGTGATCAAATTTCAAGCGCCTCCTTAAGTTGGTCTTTGCGAAAACCAGCAATCACTTTTTTGTCGTCAACAATAATTGTCGGGTAGCTTAGACTGCCGCCTTTGTTGGTGATTGTTTCACGTATCTTCTGTTTGTCGTCTTCTTCAGCTAAGTCCACATCAACAAATTGGTATTCGATTTTGTTATCATTTAGATATTGTTTGGTTAATTTGCACCACACGCAAGTACTGAGTGCGTAAACGAATACTTTGTGTTTATTATTTTGTCCAGAGACCTTAGAAACATTCATAACAAAACAGCTCTTGCTAGGAACAGTTGCTTACAGGCAAATATAACTTTTTATGCAGGTCTAAGGTTGCCGAAGGCATTTTGAACAACCTCTGACAAGGCTGGGTGAATATGCATGCCCTGGGCGATAGACGCGTAATTGCCCTCTTCAGAAACCATTGCACCGACGATTTCTTGAATTAGTATCGCTGCTTCTGGGCCAATGATGTGACAGCCTAAAATCTTGCCTGTTTCTCCTTCAACAATCACTTTCACAAAGCCTTCAGGGAATCCCATAGCCGCACCCATGGCAGTCTCATGATATGGTGCCATCCCAAAAAACACATTTTTGTGTCTTTCTTTTGCCTGCAGCTCCGTTAAGCCAACGCTGGCAACCTGGGGGTGACTAAAAACAGCATGAGGCGCCGCTGAAAAATCCATCTTGACTTTATGATCGTGAATAGAGTTATGCCATGCAATGCCCGCTTCATGGTTGGCGACATGTTTGAACATTTGGCTGCCGATGGCGTCGCCGAAAGCCCAAATGTTCTTCTTACTCGTTTCCAGATACTCATTAACTTCTATAAATTTCTGGTCATTTAATTTTACGCCAGTTCTTTCAGGTTTCAAAATGTCAGCGTTAGATACTCTTCCAGTGGCAATCATAACCGCCTCAGCTGAAAACTCATGTAGACTCCCGTCCACTCGGTTTCTGGCAACAAGCGTCTTAATAGCTCCTTCCTGCCTTGCCTCAACAACTTCAAAGCCCGTATAGATTTCCATTCGTTGCTGCATCTGTTTTTGTAGCAACTCGGAGATTTCTGGCTCTTCATCTGGCAGCACTCGATTTGGCCGCTGCAGGATCGTGGTTTTTGTGCCGATTCCTGAGAAGAAGTGGCCATACTCCATGCCAACGTAGCCTCCGCCGACGATAAGTATGCTTTTTGGCGGCGTCTGCAGTTGCAGAACAGTGTCGCTTGTTAGGTAACCTATTTTGTCTATGCCCTTGATTAAGGGTAGGGCGGTGCGAGCGCCTGAAACAATAAAAATTGTCTCCGCCGTAATGGTGTGCCCGCCAACTTGCATTGTGTAATCGGATACGAATTCTCCTGTTTCCTTGAACCACACCATGTTTGGTGTAGCCTCAACTGCATGCGCTTGCTGCTCAGAGTCATGATTAACCAATTCATGCATTCTGGACATTATGCTACCAAAGTCGATCGAGTTGATCGTCGCATGAATGCCTAGAGCCTCGGCTCCTTTAATGGCCGTGATAATATCAACTGGGTAAATTAGCATTTTTGAGGGAACACAGCCTACGTTTATGCATGTGCCCCCCATTCTGCCGTGCTCAACCAGCGCCACTCGAAAGCCTTGATCAACGGCGGCTGAAGCAACAAGCATTCCTGAACCCGAACCGATGACGATAACGTCAAAGTGCTCCATAACAAGAACCTCAATAATACTTTAACAAAGCCTTAAATGCAAATAAACCTTTCAACGCCCAAATTTTGGCATTGAAGGGTCTCAAAAAGTGGCTTTATTCAAAAATCTTGGGAGCACCCTTGGGTCGTGGACTGTGTCGAATTTTTTCAATTCTCCTCTTGTTAGAGGCAACACAATTCTTGAAACCAACCCGTTTAAACTGAAAGGTAGCCTGATTAACCTCATTTCGCCAGCAGTAACCCAGTCGTCAATATGGATGCCGGTCGCTTTCACTTCTTCGGCAAGTTTCTGACGCTGTTGAATGGTAAAGGCATAGGCTTCTTTGTCTAAAACATGCAAGTGAAAGCCCCTGCCTGAATAAACCGCTTTTATTTCCCTAAACCGCTTTAAAAGAAAATCAAACAATCCTATTGCCTCTTTTTGGACCATTTCCAGCTCCAACTCACAGAAACTCAACCCCTGCAGCCGTTTCATTTTATCGGCGAGGGTGCCGTGGATTGGGCACGTGATGTTTTCGGGGTCAAGGTCAAAGGCGAGTTCTTGGCCAATGCACTGGTCGTTTTGATTGTAGACGTTTCGGTCGTAGTAGACGGCTTCAGGCAAAAACTCCAGGACCTGTGATCGAACATCCTTCAAATTCTTGTATTCATCGACTATTATGGTAGTGGAAGCGTCTTCCCTATATTTTTCGGGATAAATCTTTGTGTGCCTGCCTATGATTACTGCAAACTTGATCCTGCCGGTCTGGGTGCCGAGCCACTCTGAGACTTTGAAGAGGTCAAATTCGTTCGTGTAGAATTCTTTGCGTTCCTCCAAGCTGGCGTATCTCATGCCGACTGGTAGGTAATACTGAACCATAATTATCACCACAAAGATTGTAGCCGAACCCAAAATGTTTTGTGGCACACAAGTTGCAGAAAGCCTAATATTGTCCGCTTGCTTGCTTTTTATTGGTGAACTTTTTGCCAATTGACCCTGATTTTCAAACCAAACGCCAAGTTGTCGGCGAACATAATGGACACAAGGTTTGGGGACCTGTTGAAGCCCCAACTAAACTTGGAATTCACGGAACAACCAGTGCTGTCGACTGGGATGTCTGCATCGGAGACGGTGTATGTGTTGACGTTTGCCCAGTTAGCCTCTATGAGTGGGCTGATTCACCCGGGCACCCGCTGTCTGAGAAGAAATCTGACCCAGTACGGGAACAGGACTGCATACAGTGCTTAGCCTGCGAAATGCAATGTCCAGCCGCTGCCATAAAAATAACCCCGCACTAAACTAGTGCTTTTTTTTAACTGACAAGCATTATATTAGCAGACGCACCATTAATTGCCTAGGAACCGCTCATGAGCCAAGATTTCAACAGCAACTTCATAATTATTGGGTCCCCTGATGTTTCATTAAAAACCAGCGATGTGGTTGAAAGAATAATCTCAGGCATAATGCAAGCAGGCGAAGTCGACATAGTGGGAATAAACGACGGAATATATTTGGTATGTTCCGCCCTTAATATGGCCACGGAAATCGCCAAAGTCTACCTTGATGACGCCTGCTTAGCCAACCTTCAAGCTCCTGCTCTGGGTAGAGCATCTGCCCTTTTAGCGCATCTCACACAAAAACAAAGCTTAGACAACTATAACAAAATGGCTGAACTGGAGGAAAAAACACTTGAAGATGCTGTAGAGCAAACAGTTAGCGTCAGCAGAACCGCTCCCATGGAGCGGCTTCTCACAATAAGCCTCCTGCGGCTTGCAAAATATGATAAAATAAAGATAGCTGCCGCCGGCGGCTCAATTAATGATGCAGTTGCCCTTGCATTGAAGCTAACCACTGGACAAATTTCTAAAGAAATAGTTGGAATAAAACTGCTCCATCTTTACTCTATCGTTATGAGAAACGACCCTACAAAAAGTATAGCTGCAGCTTCTATCTACCTTCAAAAAAAGGTGCCTACAGAATACTCTAAGAGACAAAATTTGTTACTTCAGAAAATAGAGAGCGGAAAATAAAAAAAGTTCCAAAAAGAGTTGGGAACACTAAAAACAGCTTTTCGGAAGTTTCTAGTGTTTATTTTACGAGACTGAGGTTTTTGTTTACTCTGTCCCAGTTGACGACGTTCCAAAACGCCTCTATGAATTTGGGGCGCTCGTTTTTGTAGTCAACGTAGTAGGCGTGCTCCCAGACATCCAGAACCATCAAAATGTGAAACGCTGGGAAAACATTGACGTTATGTTTCTCTATTTGCATAATCAATGGTCGACCGATGCATGGATGCGCTACCAACGCCGCCCAACCTGAACCTTCAGTGCTTGCCGCCGCCATCGTGAACTCTTTCTTGAATCGCTCGAAACTCCCGAATCCCATGTTAATCACGTCTGCAACTGCTCCGCCAGGTTGTCCGCCGCCACCTTTACCTGCTGGCGCCATGTTCTCCCAGAAAATCGAGTGCAGCAGATGTCCGCCGACGTTGAAGGCCAATTCTTTAGAGATTGCTTTGACATCGATGTCAGTGTTTTCGCTGTGGGCTTTGTCTAGTTTTTCAAAAGCTGCGTTGGCTGCATTCACGTAGGCTTGATGGTGCTTGTCGTGATGCAATTTTAGCTGTTGCTCTGAAATATATGGAGCCAGAGCGTTGTAGTCGTATGGTAGTTTGGGTAGAGTAAAAGTTTTTATTTTTTCCATAAAATTCACCGAAAAACTAATAAACCCAAAGGAAAACACAACTAATATACTTTGCTTTAAGCGAGATTCAGGCAAAATTCGCATACCTTATAACCAGCGAGCCACTTACTTTGTTGTAGTGATTTTTAATGACCAAAACTGATGACAACCTAAAAGCTGCTTTCGCAGGCGAATCCCAAGCAAATAGGATGTATTTGGCTTTCGCTAAAAAAGCAGACGAAGAAGGATTCCCCCAAATTGCTAAACTGTTTAGGGCAGCTGCAGAAGCAGAAACGGTTCATGCCCTTAACCACCTGCAAGTGATGGGACAGATAAAAACAACCAGCGACAACCTCGGCACAGCCGTGTCAGGCGAAACCTACGAATTCAAAAAAATGTACCCCGAATTCATTGCCGACGCCAAAAAAGACGGAAACAAACATGCTGAAATGAGTTTTGATTACGCAAACAAAGTGGAGCAAACTCACGCGGCTCTCTACCAGAAAGCGCTTGACGCTTTGAAAAGCATGGTTCAGCCGGTGACAGTGGAGTACTGGGTTTGCCCTATCTGCGGAAACACCTTTGAAGGTTCAGCCCCAGACAATTGTCCAATCTGCTGGACTCCCAAAAACAAATTCATGGCTATAAAATAATTAGCTTTTTGTTTTTCGCTTTTTCTTTTTTTAAAAATAAAAAAAAGTTAGGCTTTGATTTTGTGGGCGATTTGCACGCCAAAGTTAAAGCATTTTTTGAGGTCTTCCTCGTCTGGGACATATTTGACTTCAACTGTAGGTTCATAGACGTCAAAGCCTGCTTTTTTCGCCATTTCAACCATGCCTTTGACAGCGCCGCCACCCCAGCCGAAGGAACCAAAGAAACCCCACACTTTACCTTTCGGTTTTAACCCTGTGATATAGGTTAAGAAACCGCCCACGGTTGGGAACATTTGATTGTTCATTGTCGGCGAACCCATCACAACCGCCTTAGCATCAAGGATCTCAGCAACGATGTCTGTGTTTTCTCTGTTTCGCAACTTGAAAACCCTAACTTCGACACCTTGGCTTGCAATGCCAGCCTCTATAGCTCGCGCCATTGCATCGGTGCTTCCCCACATGGTGTCAAAGACAATTATTGCTCTCTGTTGTGCGTTATCTGCACTCCATTGTAGATAGGCTTTGATGATTTTGGATGGGTCTTTGCGCCAGATTACTCCGTGGTCTGGGGCAATTATATCGATGGGGATGCCCATTTGCACGACCTCTTGTATCTTGCGCGTTATCAAAGGGGCGAAAAGCATCAGGATGTTTGCATAGTAGGTCGCCGCTTCTTCCCATAGCCGTTGTTGGTCAACTTCGTCGTCGAATCGTTCGCTGCTGGCAAAATGTTCGCCGAACGCGTCATTGGAAAACAAGATTTTGTCTTCTACCATGTAGGTGAACATACTGTCGGGCCAATGCAGCATAGGCGTTTCTATGAAACGAAGAGTACGTTTTCCCAGTTTTAGCTCGTCGCCGGTCTTGACGGTTTCTACCCTATCAAAATCATGACCGAAATGCTCAATTAAGGCGTCTTTTCCTCTTTCAGAAGCAATTATTTTGGCGTTTTTGGCTAGTTTGGCGATATGTGGGAGGCTACCTGAGTGGTCCATTTCTACGTGGTTAACGATTATGTAGTCGATCTTTTCGAGGCTCATGAGCTCTTCGACGTTTTGTACTAATTCGTCTGCGAAAGCACATTTTACCGTATCTACGAGCGCTATTTTTTCGTCTCTAATTAGATAGGCGTTGTAGGTTGTTCCTCTGCTTGTAACATAGCCGTGAAAGTCACGTATGTTCCAATCGACGACGCCAACCCAGTTTACTCCTTCTTTTAAAACAACTTGTGGCATAACAATCAATCCTTTATTACTGTGATTTTGTAGGTTATTTTTACTCCCGCCTTCTCAAAAAGTATTCCAACGGGGCAGGTCTCTAACGTCAGTTTGTGCAACCTATCTATCCTGTCTTGGGGTGCATCGATTTTGTATTCGATGTCAAAGGTTTCCTCGCCGATAGTTCCAGTCTCATTCGACTTTACGGCTTCAACTTTGACCTTCAACCCTTTAAGGGTCAAGCGCATTTTTTTAGCTGCTAAACAAGCGATTGTTACATAGCAACCTGCATGACTCATGACGCAGAGCTCAAGAGCTGACGGTCCAAAGCCTGTTCCAAGATCTGGGGCAAGGTCCACAATGGTGCTGTGTGATTCGCCATCGTCTAAGATGATTTGGAAGCCCTCAATTAACTTGGCGTTTGCATACATCTTTGTGGTCAAAGCTCAGTACACTCCGAATGAGAACTCAAAAATCAAACTTTCAGATGGCTTTAAGCGCTTATATGCATTTTGTTTGAAACTCAAGCCCTCAAATCAATGGACTCATCGATTGCCAAGCCAAAGTTTCGTTTCAAAAGCCAACCTGAAATCAACTCAAACCAAACTCGATCTTGAACCTGACAGAGGGGAGGTCTACTATTTGCATCAAGCTTCAATAGGTAAGAAGGAGCGTGTTAACCATACATAATGATGCCCTCTTATCTAGCGAACTCGGCAAGAGGGTTAAAGCGCTCAAATGTGGCGGATAGGGATCTTGTTTACACAGGTTTCTATAGAAAACTGATGTAAATTGTAGACCCCTTCTCTTCTATTAGGCAGAGCGTTGGTTAATTCAGTTCGCCTATTTGTATATAGAAAACGGTTACAAATAGTAGACCCCTATCCCTCCTATCTTTTTCTCGGAGAACAGCAGGACTGAACCATTTTTACCTAAAGAAACCTGGGGTAAAATTTAGGCCCCTTTCCTCCTTTAGGCGATTTGAGCGAGTTGCCGATGAAGTCTCTGAGAAACAGAACACACCAAAAGAACGACACCTAAACCGCCTATTTACCTATAGGTGAGAGTGGGAGGATTCACTATCCATCCTGGCTGCCTCCGAGTTGGATAGGGGTTACTTTTTGTAACCAAAAACATATGTAAAAAAAAGTTTGTACACTCTGGGGGTAAAGAAATAAAAAATCGTTATATGCTTCTGTTCGCTTACTTTCCTTGCGGAAAGGAAACGCTTTGTGGAGTTTGTGTTTATGAGTTTAATTCCTGATGACAAGAAAGAACTTCTTAAAAACGACTTTAAGATTCAGCTGATTGACCCAGTAAAAATTGTCATGTTTACTCAAGAAGTTGAGTGCCGATTCTGCTCTGACACCCGTAAGTTGGTCCAGGATTTAGCCCCTCTTAGCGAGAAGATATCAGTGGAAGTCTATGACTTTGTAGCTGACGCTGCCAAAGCCAAGGAGATGGGCATCGACAAGATTCCCGCCTTGGCAATTATTGGCAAAAAAGACTACGGAGTCCGCATTTACGGGATACCCTATGGCTATGAATTACAAACCCTCATCGAAGCCATCATCAACGTATCCAAAGGACCAGGACACACTGACCTCTCAGACAAGACAAAAGCGGTTCTAAATGATGTTAAAACACCAGTCAACATCAAGGTCTTTGTCACCTTAACATGCCCTCATTGCCCAGCGGCAGCGGCCGTCGCACACAAACTAGCCATAGAATGTGACCTCATAAAAGCAGACGTTATAGAAAGCAGCGAATTCCCCGACCTTGCCCTGAAATACAACATAATCGGAGTACCAAAAATAATCATCAACGAAAAAATAGAGTTCGTCGGAGCATTCAGTGAAGACTTGTTTGCCGAACACGTGCTGCTAGGCGCTTTCTAGAAAACTAAGCTTCTAACAGAAAAAGCAAAAATCAAAAAAGGAAAAAACAGTTAAACGGTTTGCGGTTTAATGTCCACCGCAGCCGCAACCGTGTGGATGCCCAGTAGACGAGTCGCCGATGTATTTTTGGGGGTTAACTTCGAATTGTTTTTTGCACCCTGGAGCACAGAAATAGTAGGTTTTTCCCTGGTAGGCGGTCTTCCACTTCGCCGTTTTCTCGTCAACATCCATATCGCATACAAGATCCTTTGCCATATTTTTCACCTCCATACTGTGGTGTAGGGTGTTACTTAGATTTTTGGGCGGAACCGTTTGAGCAGAGACGCGTTGGTCACTACGGTGACTGAACTGCTTGCCATGGCGGCAGCTGCATAAACTGGGTCAAAGAGTACGTGTATTATTGGGTAGAAGGCGCCTGCCGCAAGTGGAACGAGGGCGATGTTGTAGAAGAATGCCCAGAACAGGTTTTGTCGGATTTTTCTCATCGTGGCTTTACTCAGCTGGATGGCTACAACCACGTCTCGTAGGTCGTTTTTAATTAAGACTATGTCACCTGTTTCCATGGCTATGTCGGTTCCGCTGCCCACGGCTATTCCGATGTTTGCCTGGGCAAGTGCTGGAGCATCGTTTATTCCGTCTCCAACCATCGCGACGACTTTACCCTGAGCCTGCAGCCTCTTAATCTCAGACGCTTTATCATTGGGCAAAACCTCAGCTAGAACCCGATTTACGCCTGCTTGCTTCGCGATAGCTTTGGCTGTTCTCTCGTTGTCGCCTGTAATCATGACTACTTCAAGCCCCATCCCCTGAAGCGTTGTCACAGCCTCAGCGGAATGATCTTTTAAAGTGTCAGCCACAGCTATCAACCCAACAGGCTCATTTTCAACCGCCATAAGCATAACTGTTTTCCCTTCCTCCTCTAACATCCGCATTTTCTCTTCAAGCGTGTCGATTTTTAGGTTGTTTGTCTGCATGAGTTTGCGGTTTCCAAGCAAAATTTTGGTGCCCTTGTATTCTACTTCAACGCCTTGTCCTGGAATAGCATTGAAGAAGTCGACTTCGCTTACCTCAATTTTCTTCTCGTTTGCTTTCTTTACTATGGCTTCTCCGAGAGGATGTTCCGAGTTTTTCTCAGCAGCAGCGGCAAACTGCAGGAACCGGTCTTCACCGAAAGTTGATGGATTAATTGTCATGATATCGGTGACTTCAGGTTCGCCTTTGGTGAGGGTTCCTGTTTTGTCGAAAACTATCACATTTAGATTGTGAGCTGTTTCGAGGGCTTCTCCACTCTTGATCAAGACTCCGTTTTCTGCTCCTTTGCCGACGCCGACCATGATGGCAGTTGGAGTGGCGAGTCCGAGGGCACAGGGGCATGCAACGATTAAAACAGCTATGAAAACGGTTAGGGAAAAGATGAAGTTTGCTCCAGCTAGGGTGTACCACGCAAGAGCAGAAATAGTGGCAGTCAGTATAATGGTTGGGACAAAATATCCCGAGGCAATGTCTGCCAATCTTTGAACAGGCGCTTTGGAGCTTAACGCGTTTTCAACCATGCTTATTATTTGAGCCAAAACCGTGTCGGCTCCAACTTTAGTGGCTTCAAATTTGAGGACGCCTGTTTTGTTGAAGGTTGCGCCGACAACTTGGTCGCCCTTCTTCTTTTCAACCGGTATGCTCTCGCCAGTTATGACTTTCTCATCGACAGCCGAATAGCCCTCAATTACAATGCCGTCAACCGGAATTTTTTCTCCAAGTCTAACAACTACTACATCGCCAACTTGGACCTCTTCAACTGGGATTTCCTGTTCATCTCCATTTCTAATAACTCTTGCAATTTTGGCTTGAAGCCCCATGATTTTTCTTATGGCTTCTGAGGTTCTGCCTTTGGCGATGGCGTCCAATACTTTGCCCGCCAAAATAAATGTCATTATCATTGTTGCGGTGTCGAAGAAGACACCTGCGCCCGGGAAGACATTCGGTATGAAGGTGATTACTGTGCTGTATATCCAGGCGGTGGAGGTTCCCATTGCAATCAAAGTGTCCATGTTGGTTGTTCTGTTACGCAAGCCCTTGTAGGCGCCAACATAGAAAGTCCAGCCCACCACAAACTGGACGGGAGTTGCCAAAAGAAAAAGTAAGATGTTATTGGGCAGTTTAGCCAGGATAGGGATCCATGTAAAGATGACGGTGGGGATGGTCAGCGCAGTGCTGGCGATCAACAGGTTTTTTAGGTGTTGAATGTGGCGCTGCCTTTCTTTACTTTCGGTATCCTGAGCGGCTTTTTCAGCTTCGATAACTTGGTACCCGACATCTTTTACGGTTTTTTTGATACCAGCAACGCTAATCTGTTCCGAATTAAACTCGACAGATAGCGTCTCCATGGCAAAATTGATTGTTGCGTCGTAAACTCCTTCTCGGCTGTTTAATGCTTTTTCTATGGTTTTGGCGCAGTTGACGCAGCTCATTCCACCTATTTGTAGCGTGACTTTTTCATGGATAACTTGGTACCCAGCGTCTATGATGGCATCTTCTATGGTTTTCTGGTTGATGACGGCTGGGTTGTATTCAACGATTGCTTTTTCAGCCGCTAGGTTAACGGTGGCGTTGACGACGCCTTCTAGTTTCGAGAGCTGCTTTTCTATGGTTCGTGCACAGTTAATGCAGCTCATGCCGCCGACGTCTAGAACAATTTTTCGGGTTTTCTCTTGGCTCATTTTAGCCGTCAATCCTTTTTTCTGTTAGGTTTATTGGCGTTTAATGCAAATATAAATATTTCTTTAAAAGATATATCTTCAGTCAGACCATCAATATGGTTTCCTTAGCTATTATACAAAAATATTGGCGCTTAATTGTTAACTGTAACATTCAGTGAGTGAAACCTTGGGTGAAAATTGCGACCAGAAGGGAAGCCGCGAAAAAAATATGCAAACCAATGTAAGCACTCTCTTGCTTAATTTTAGTTTACCCATAAGAAGTCACCCTAACTTTCTTCAGAAGCGACCAGCGACTGCAAGAGTGAGCCTAATAGACTGGGTCATTCTAACCTTTTAATTATATGGTACCCAAACTGGGTCTTGACAGGCACTGAAGTCTGCCCTTTCTCGAGCGCAAAAGCAGCCTTCTCAAAATCCTTAACCATCTTGCCCTTTGTGAAGGTCCCAAGGTCTCCGCCTTTTTTGCCAGAGGGGCACATGGAAACGTTTTGGGCTATGGTAGCGAATTTTTCTCCCTTGTCCAAGCGGGCTTTGACGTTTTTTGCTTCTGTTTCTGTCTTGACTAATATGTGGGCACAGTGAATTTTATCTGCCATGAAACGAATAAGCTCATTTCTTGCCATATATCTTTTACCCAACATTTGCGACCATTTCTTATGTGAAATAACGTTTCATGCGTGCCTCTTTGCCTGAAATACAGTCTAGACAGCCTTACGCAAAGAATCGCAAACATGAATACCTAAATCTTGCCTCTAAAATGTTTACAAATAATCATAAAAATGTCAAAATAGTCTTCCACTATTTCACCAGCACTTCGAAGTTCGAACAAACCTTTGACATAATTGTTATAACAAAAGTAGGCTATAGGTGGGTGTGGTAACCGTTATGCAGCTCAGAAATATGGAAGAAGAACAAAAAACTGACCGTTCTACAGTAGAGCAAATCTCAAAGATTATCCGTTTTTTACAAAATATAGAAGATTAAATCTTTTTCTTCAAATAATGACCAACGTGCACCAAAAAGGCAAATGTTGCACTTTTCTAAAAAAGAAAAGTCGTTCAAACAATTTTTCAACTTTCTAAAAAAGTTAGGCTAATAAAAAAGGAAGTCCTCTCTCTCTCAACATAAAGCTGAGAGCATGGGCAATTCATTAAATGCGTTTACTCGATTACTTGAATTGCGCCCTCAGGACATTGAGCTTCACATGCGCGGCAAACTAAGCATTCGCTAGATTTGCTTGGAGTTGATTTGCCTTCTTTGATTTCGTAGACGCCGACTGGGCAAGTGTTTACGCATGTTTCGCATCCGGTGCATTTTGGATCGACAACTATTTTTACCATTTTTCTTTACCTCTGATTTTCAAAAAAAGCATATCTATAAAATATAAGGTTTTAGGTGTTTTAACGTGCTTTTTCACGTAATCGCAGCAGAATTCCATTCATCGTTGATTCGGCTTTGTCTCTGCGTTTCTGCATGTCTCCAATTGATTTTTTATAGGTTTCAAGCGAAATTTCTCCTCTGCTTTGCTGGTACTCGATTTTCTTGAGGTTTTCGTCTGCGTCGTTTAAGTCTGCTTCTGCTGTGTCAAGTTGCTTCATTAGGTCAGCGTAAGCTGGACTTGAGGCTTTAAATGTGTTTTTCAGGCGGTTGGTATTTTTCTCTATGGTTTGGAGGCGCGTCTCAATTGCTTTGCGTTGGACCTTGTATTGTCTACGTTGAATTTTGCCTTTCTGTGCCTTGGAATCCAATGACTTTATTTCGGCTGTTAACTCCTTTTTCTCCTCGTAGTCATCAGTAAATTCTTTTAGTTCTTCTTGTGAAACATATTGACCGGTTCCGGTTTGAGTGGTTTGCTTCCCCTGGGTTGATGCTGTTTCTGCTGCTTTAGCGGTTGAGGACCGTGTGGTTGTTGTTGTGATTGATTGTTTTTCGTTTGGTTTGCGTTGTTTATAGATAACGGCTCCGATGCAGCCGATTACTGCTAAGGCTGAAACCCAGAAGGTAGGCAGGAAAGAAACCCAAACTGGATTGTAATCATAAGCGAATTGTATTATGCTGCCTTGGGGCATCTCATAATCTATGTAGCTTACGCCATCTTTGTTAATGGTGAGGGTGTCTTGGAAAGAAGACCTTGTAACCGAAGATGAGGAGCCAAGAGATGAGAGTTGCGGTGTAACGATTGTTGCTCCTGTTGGTGGGTTAAAAGAGAAAGTTGCGTGGTCAATATAGTAGTAGACGTCTGGGAAAACGCTAAAGTTCTGGAGAGTGTATTGGGATCCTTGGACGGTTGCGCTTGGAAGATTGTAGGCTGCTGTCAGGGTTGTTAATTCTCCATTTGTTATTTGTGTTTCCAACGTGGCATTAGCGATCAAGATGTCGCGGGTTGTGCTGATGCTGGTTGAAAGGGTAACTCCCGACTGGTCTTTTACGATGACGTTTTGGGCGTTGCTTGGCAACTCCAAAGCAAAGCCTGTCATCACGTCTGTTGAGTTGTTAATGATTTGGTAACTGTCAACGGCGTTCACTTTGCCGGTTGGATCGATATTTATTTGACGATCCAGCTGGCTGATGTCAGCTAAAACTATAGTTCCATTTGCTATCGTAATGTCTGCTGACCCCACCGAGTAGGTGTAAGCCGGAAGGTTTTGAGCCATGTAATTGTCTCCTTCTATGGCGCCGTCGTCTTTGGTGATTAGTATATCTGTAGGTGTGCCTGGAAGAGTCAAAGTTACATTGCATGTTGCAACATTTTGCGTGAGGCCTGGGTATGCTGGGTAATCAAGAATGTAGTCGCCTGAGTTTGGGTCAACGCTAAGGACGCTATTGGACAGGATAAAGACTACCGTGAAGACGCTGGGCGAATGACCGTTAAAATTTATTTCAGCCCCGTAGAACCCGCCTTGGCTGCCTAGTTGCACGCCCAGATTCACTTGATAAACGTTGTTTGTATCGTAGGCAACTGCTTCCAGTATGTCTACGCTGTATTTTGCCGGTAACCCGATTGTGAAGCCGTCAGTTACTTGCCCTGTTACGTGGATGGTGTCTCGAATGATGACTTGCCCAGTGTATGTTACCTCGATTGAATGGTCAACATCCGTGATAGTGTACCCTGAGGTTTGGGCAAAAACCGTTCCCAGCGGCAAAACAAGGGGTACTAACACGAGTAAAAAGAAAACCACAAATATGAAAGCTGTATGAGTTCGCTTCACTGAAATCACCAAGTCAAGAGTTTCCCTAATGTTGTGTGCCGCTATTTATTTACTTTACAGTAAACCATAATCCATTTAAAGGCTAAAGCGGGGGAAGCAAAAGAACGGCGTTTACCTTTGAGATTTAGTTTTTTTTATAAATCTTCCTGGGTCTAAAAAACTGAGGCATGTAAGGTTAAACCATTTTACATGTGTTTTTGGTTGTAAAAAGTGGATCCCTATCCTACTCTGTCTGCTGAGGTTGGCTTGCAGATACCCATTTTTACCTATTGCGGTTTGTTGTAAATACTAGAACCCTATCCCCTTGCGAGGTTGGCTAGTTTGGATTTGCCTATTTACCTATTGAAACTTGATGCAAATAGTAGACCTCTCCTCCTACTCTCTTCTATGGCTTACTTGATTGGTTTGCTATTTTGTTAGCGATTTTTTAAAAATGAGAGTACTCTATACGTCAGGGTCTGCGTCAGCGGCTGTTTTGAGTTGCTTTTCTGTTTTAGGCACAAGTTTATTGCAGATTGACGTAAAATAGTCATATTACTAAAAGTTAAGCTATCGATTGATTGCCTTGAGTGTTTTCTCCGCTGTAGAGGAACTGAAGAGCAGATCATCGATAGTGGCAATGAAAGTTGCAAGTTTACCTTCACAGTTAACCTCAGAAACCACCAGGCAGCCTATTCTCGTAGTCTTAACCTGCACCCCAACTGGCGTTTTGAAATTATCTGGCGAAACTGCGTCAGCCACAGCCTCAGCCGTCCTCTCATTACTGTACTCAAGCGTTATCGTTGCCAGCAAGCTTTTCGCCCCGCAGCTGTTTCCCAATCAACTCATCAACAGACTTAACAAACAACTCCACCTTATCTATGGGCACTTGGGCTCCAGCCGCAATATTGTGTCCTCCCCCCTTACCGCCATACGTATCAGAAGCCAAATGCATAACTTCGCCAAGGTTGACGCCTTTACGTATTGCTGCCTCGGTTGTTCGCGCTGAAAACTTTGCTGCCTGTTCTTTCTCAACGTTCGCGAAGGCGATAAGCGGTTTTTCATTGTTCGCTAAGCTTGAAACAATAATGGAGGATACAGTGCCAATGATTTTTTCGTTGATGAAGCTTTCTCCGTTGATGACGTAGATGTTTTGGAGTTCGCGAAGGCGTTCAGGTTTCTCGTTGACCCAGCCAAGATACTTGTTGATGTTTTTGCGGTAATCTTCCAGTATCTTGTTTGATTCTTCTAGGGCTGCTTTGCGGTCGCCCATACAAATCGCGATTCCTAGACTCGGGCGATCCATTCGTCCCGTCGAATTCAGCAGGACGGCGAATTCTCGTCCATCCCTGAGGGCAGTGTTAGGTTCTTCTTTAGTTAAGGTGTATACGTAGCCGATTAGATTTTCAACTGCAAGATGCAGCCCCTTGGAGAGTAAGTGGTCGGCTAAAGCTGAGCACAGACGCTTTCTTTCCTCGTCGGTAAGGTCGCGGAGTGCCCGCCATTTTTCGCCTTGTTTGATTGGGATGTTTAAATTCGATAGGAAGACGAGTGCTTTATCTTCTTCGCCGCTTAAGCCGGGAATAAACGGGTTAGTTGTAGTTGCTAGGGTTTTGTGAATGGCGCGGGTTTCTCTTCCGAAAAAGGTCAGATCTTTCTCAACCTTTAGCAAGCCTGCGGCGACGCCGTCGTTAACTATTATCTCGTTTAGGCTTTGCATGCTTCTCTGGTCATACTTGTCTTGCATATCTCCTAAAGCACCAACCAGAGCTATTGGCGCCAAATCCACATTCGCCTGACTCGCAGCTTTAGCAACAAAGTAAGCTATGCCTGAACCGCTAACATTCGAGGCGCCGTCTATGCCGAAAACATGAGGGTTCACCTGGACAAAGTTGGGGTTGCTTATTGTTCCGTTTACTTGGTGGTGGTCAAGGACAAGGACTTTGGAGCTAGGTAGCTTCTGTTGAAGCATATCAAGGTAGCCGCTGCCGAAATCTGTCAAAATAACCAGCTGGGGTTTATCGCCAATTATTTCATCGATGATTTTCTCGTCAAGCTGCTGAGTAATTCGGATTCTGAACTTTGCATCGAGACGGGCGAGTGCTTTTCCCATGACGCCTGCCGCTGCAATCCCATCAGCGTCCAAATGGGAGAACACATGAATAAAACCGCCTTTTTGGGCTACTTCCAAAATTACTTTTGACGCCTCACCGGCTTGAGATAAGAAGCGTTCAATGGGGTCTTGCTGCGGTGCCATGCAGATTTCACTCTTTGCCTAAAAGTGCCTGATTACATTTAAAGCTAGAGTATCGACAATAAACCTGAAAAGATAAAACGAAAGGAAAAAAGCACTTAGGTTACGGAAGCGATTTTTGCTTCGTACTTCCAGTTCTTGGCTACTACACCTTCACGCTTGTAGTATCGCGAAAGCTTGTGGATTCTAGCCTCGATGATTTGCATGTTGCGTTTATTGTGCAGGTCTTTCTTGTTTTTGTCAAGGTGAACGGCTAGGCTCTGTGCTTTCTTCATAAGGTTTGTGAGATCTTCTGGCATTGTTGGAGCTAAGCCTGCGCTCTGGAGAACGTCGCTTATGCTTTTGCCGACTATAGGCTTCACAAGTGGAATTGCATATTGATCCCTCAGAATGGTGCCTATGCTGCTCATTGAGTGACCTTCCTTGGCCAATTTTATTATGAATGATTCTACTTCTTCAGGCTGATATTTGCACCAGCTTGGGGGCCTTCGGCTTACAGGTCGTATTGAATGTGACTTTCCTTTTTCCTGCTTTGGCAAATGTTACACCTTAAACTGCACCTAAACCACACTGCACCAATATTTAAAAGTAGCTACATCCAGAGAAACGAATATTTCAAATTTTGACTCGGAATTCAGAGTTTTTAAGAGTTTAGGAAGGCTCTATTTTGAGTAAGATGACTGACTCACTTCAAGAGTGGATCTTCAATTCAATAGTGGAATGGCTTGGTTTAACAAATTGGCTTCTCAAACCACTAAGAATACTTATTTGCCTAACTTGAAAAAGTATTGCACTTGGGCAAAAAAGAATCCAGAGTATAAACGGTTTTAAGATTATTACCAATTACATTCAAGGGTTAGAAACTTGGCTATATTACAGAGTGAATAAGTTTTAAATCTGCAAAGCATAGAATAGCCTAACATGGCAAATCTGCTAACTATAACGAATATTACCCTTTTCATAATTTTGTGCGGTGTGGTCTTTTTAGCGACAAAGGTTCTTTTTGACTATTCAAATAAGAGATGGAAAATAAAAGTAGAAATTGGTCATACTTCTGACAATTCAATATTAATAGCTGCTACAAATATTGGATATGAAAATGTAACATTTAGTATTGTAGGTTTCATATTACCAAATAACAAACTCTTTTGGAACCAATTGGATGCACAAAAATTTCAGATTCCATACACATTACATGTTGGAAAATCGATCACTATGACTCAGGGAACTCCAAAACAACTTGCTACAGAGCTTAAGGATAACGGCTATTCTGGAAAGATTACGTTAAGAGGATTTTTTAAAACTGATACTGATAAAATTTTAAAAAGTAAGCCATTTGATTTTGACGTAGAGAAGGCTCTAGGCAAAGCGGAATGGCGTACCCTTTTTTATTTTTTGACTTTTTGAAAAATTGAGTGTTAGCAATGAAATAATATTTTTGAGCAACTGAGTAATTAAACCTACGCAGTGACCTAAAATGAAAACAGAGACAGATATGTTCTTCAGTGGTAACCGCGTTAAGCAGGCTTCAACTTGTACCATTCAACGAATTTTCGTATCGCCATTGCCCTGTGAGAGTAACTGTTCTTTTCGTCGATAGTCATTTCCGCAAATGTTTTTTCGTTTCCAGTTGGCTTAAAGATAGGGTCAAAGCCGAAGGCTGTTTTGCCAGTGGGGTTGTGCTCAACTGTGGTTATTTCGCCTTTTGATTCGCCGCTGAAAATTTTTGGTTCGCACAGAGTTTCGTCAAGGTAAGCTATAACTGACTGGAAAATGGCTTTCCTATCTTTTTTGTCGTCCATCAGCTTGACTACGCCGGTGTTATGTATGGTCTTGTATACGTAGGCCGCGTATGGACCTGGAAAACCCGATAGAGCGTCGATGAATAAACCTGCGTCCTCAACGAAAATAGGCAGCCCCGTCTTTTTGAAGGCGTTGGTGGCTGCTTTTTCTGCGATTTCTTTAAGGCTCTCCGACTGGATTTCGTCGCCCTTCACTTTTAGCATGGCAACCGCGTACCCGAGTGGGCTGAGGATGCTTTTTGCCTCGTTGAATTTGTGCATGTTACCAGTTGCGAAAAAGATGATTTTGCTGTTAATGTTGCAGGCTTTTTTACTGTTTTCTTTCTTCAACATAGCGGCCACGCCTCTCTATTTCCCGAATTTTCTCATAAACCTTTTCCGTAGTCTCTGCACCCACAACACATTGGTAACCCGACAGCACATCTTTGAAGCATTCCTCCCAAAATCGGTAATGCGTACTCTGAAGAGCCCGCTTCATCAAATGCAAATCTACACCCTGCGCCTCCAACTCACTGTTTTTTTCGCCAAGTCCAAAGTCAACAAAAACGATTTTGCCTTCGGGGGTTTGAATCATGTTTGAGGTTGTTAGATCCCCGTGGATTAAGCCGTGATTGTGCAGTTTGGCTATTAAGTTGCCAATTTGGAAACAGACTTCTTTTCTCTTTTCAGCCGATGAATTGTTTAGCAGCTGCTTAACTTGTTGCCCCTCAATGTATTGCATTGTGATGGCGGCTTCATTCACATTTACCATGTATATCAGCGGAGTAGTTACCCCTGCTGCTTTGGCTTCATGCATCAGCTGCGGCTCATGAACCGTGCGGTAACTGCGAATTCGATCATCCAGCGCTGGCGGGCGGTACCTTTTGGGGATACGGATTTTGACGATGACTTTTCGTTCGTTCCAGTTGGCTAGGTAGATGCTTGCTTCGGCGCCTTTCTTCAGTAGTGTTTGCTCGGTTAATGTATCCATGGCACATCCACCTTATCGACACGCCAACGAAGCTTTACATAACTCTCATCTATAGGCGTCACCAACCCATGACTAAAAGCCAAAACGCCTGTCCATGCAATCATAGCTCCATTGTCGGTTGCAAACTCAAGCGGAACTACAGAGAACTTCGCGTTATGATCCTCGGCAATTACGTTTAGCATGCTTTGTAACCGTTTGTTGGCTGCTACGCCTCCAGTCAACAGAACCTCCTTTTTCTCGGTGTGTGCCAACGCCCGCTCAGTCACTTCGGTAACCATGGAAAAGGCGTGTTCTTGAAGGCTATAGCACACATCCTCTAAGCAACAGCTGCCCATCTTTATCTGAGTAGTAGCCGCAGTCAGCAAGCCGCTAAGAGACATGTCCATGCCTTTCACGACATAGGGCAAAGAAACCAAGTTTTTTCCCTTAGCTGCCAACCGCTCTACAGCAGCACCAAGCGGCAAACCCTTTTGGTTTTTAAGCCCAGCCTCTCTGGCAAAAACATCTAAACAGTTGCCCAGTGCGATATCGAGAGTTTCCCCAAAAACCCGGTAGCGCCCAGCCTCAAAAGCGGTGACCATGGTGTTGCCTCCTGACGCGTAAAGTGTCACGGGGTCGGTTACACCTGTTTTTAGTTTGCCAATTTCAATGTGTGCCACAGAATGGTTAACCCCGACAAGTGGGATTCGAAGGTATGAAGCTAAAGCTCTTGCAACGGTGGCGCCTGTTCGCAAACTCGGTCCTAAACCTGGGCCCTGAGCAAACGCGATGCTGGACAAGTCACTTGGCTTTAGGTCTGCAGCATTTAACGCGTCTTTGAGCACTCTGTCTGCTACTTCCGCATGGTGCCTTGCAGCTTCTCTTGGGTGAATCCCGCCTTCAATCGGGATGTAGCTATCTGATTTGTTAGCAAGTATCTCTCCGTCGAAGCCAGCGATTCCTACACCGAAGTCATCTGCTGAAGATTCTATCCCTAAACAGTAACCTTGATGTTTCTGATGCATTTCCTGCGGTTTTTTCATGTCTTTACACGTTTCTTTGGGGATACATATTTTTATGTGGATTCAACGCTTATATTCTAATTGCATTATCTGGAATTGATTTAGATGCCTAAACGTAATGACCTTGAACAGAAAGCACTCCATTATGTGGTAAACAC
>PLSP01000121.1 GCA_003165195.1 Candidatus Bathyarchaeota archaeon
TTCTATTTTAGGACAATACCAAATATTCATTTGCACGGAACAAGCTTCCTCAGCTAGCGTCTGCCGAGACAAAAACTCGTCTTTATAGGTATGCAACGCATGCAAAAGCCCCACCGTAAAGCAGCTTGACGAGCCCAAACCGGTTTTGGAAGGAACTTCTGCAATTGAAATTATCTCCAAATTACTTTTTAAACCAAGAAGTTTCAGGGACTCACGAATAACCGGGTGTTTGATGTTGTCTGCTGGAGAGATCTCTGTTACTGAATAGCTTGCCCGCACGGGTTCCTCAAAACGGCGATTAACAACCAAGTAAATGTATTTGTCAATGGTGGAAGTGACTACAAATCCGCCATACTTATCGCTGTATGAGGGTAAATCGGTGCCGCCGCCGCCCAAAGTTAAACGCAAAGGAGTTTTGCTAACAATCAAAAACTAATTCAATCCGTTGGCATTTAGATGGGTGACTGCTAGATACCGGGCTAAACCAGCATCTTTGCCCCAACTAACTGCTGAACGATTACCCCAACTTTGGGCAATACGGCTAACTTTCTCAGCTGAAGAGAAACCAACTGTCCTCACTAATCTGTCAACAACGCCTTCTGATGCAAGTTTTTGCTTTTCTAATATGGCCGACACTATTTTAGCCAGCTTTGCACTTTTTATGACTGCAACGTATCTTGCGGTGAGATCAAGTATGCCTCTCTCAACTAGATTTAAAGCTCTATACCAAACTCCGCGTCTTAGAGCGGTTTTCTTGAAGCGAACAATTTGATTAATAGAAACCGAAGGAGAGGGCGCAACCTTGTCTTTGAACGTACCTTCGACTTGTTTGCCCCTGAGCCCATGGATTGATGGGGACAGCCGGCAAAGCAATTCTCTCTTCCTCAATTGCCTTTCCTCTCTATTCATTGAATCTTAAGAATAGACTCTGTATATATTCCATATAAGGTTTTGTCAAACAAAAAAAAGACAGTTTTATTAAAAAAAGCAAAATACGCTATCAAATGTCACTAAATTGTATTATTATTACATTTTTTCCATATTATCGTTCACAGTTATTTACAGCAAAATTATTTGCTTAAACGAAAAGGCTTTCCCGCGCCAAAAAAAAATTAACCAACGCGGATAAAGGATGTGCACATTTAGTCATTTTTTAAAATATAGAAAAAGTACCCTCACTGGTGCGTTACTTTGAAACGGCAGTTGCAGTTCTTGCAAGTATATGCTTCGACGCGAAACGAATGATTTTCTAACCGTTTATCAGGCGTACAAACTTCTTTACCGCATTTAGGACATACTGCCAAAAAAAACACTACTTTTGAGATTAATACACCAATGTGGTTTCACTTAATGGATAAAAGAATTTGTGGGGACAGAAGGTTACAACAAACTTTGTTAAGGTTAAATGCATGAAACAATCAATATTATTAGTGCGTGCAAATGCCCCTTGACTTCACTGGTAACGTCACTCTGGCTCTTTCGGTAACGAGTTTATTCTTGCTTATTTTAGGATTACCGCTTGTTGCTGGAATAAGTAACAAAAAGAACCTAACAAGACACGGTTACTTAACGATAATTGCTTTAACACTTCAAACCATTCTTGTTTTTGTTATAATGGTTCCTTCACTAATAGTCAATATGAGCCATATTCTTGATCTTTCAATGTTGAGCGCACTGAATACTTGGATTCACATAGGCTTAGGCGTTTTTGCTTTAGGTTCAGGATTTGCTTATGTCATTTTATGGCTTTGGTTTTCAAGATCAAAAATGCGATGCTTCACTGTAAAAAAGTACATGCTACCGACGTTTATCATTTGGATAATTGCGATAGTCACTGGCGCATTAATCCATATCTTGCAGTTTTTCTGACTTTCAACGCAAGCCATTTGCTACTGAGATTAAAGCTAATTCAGCCCTGAAAATTTAGGCGCAAGTAAAGAACGAGTTCGAATAGAAGAGGTCAATAACTATTTACTTATTTTCAGACTTTAAAAGAAAGTAGTTATGATTCTCGCATGACACTTTAAAACTACGTTGACAATTTTTGCATGTGAAAGCTTCGATATGAAAGGCACAATTATCTAGTACTTTGTCAGGCTTTGAGGCTTCATTGTGGCAGTATGGGCATTCGGTCACTTGGATACCTGATACCGTAAGGTACAGTATAGCATATATTAGGTTATGGTATCCAGAATTCAGGTAGTTTAAGTAACCCGACAAAAAAAAAGAAAATGTCAACGTTTACCCTGCTCCATATTCTTTTCATATCTACGCCAAGTATGCGTGAATTGCTTTGTCTCTCATTCCAACCATATCTTTCCGTGGAATCTGAGGGTACTTATTCTTTATTTCAATCGGAATATTTTTTGTGGCTTCACCCATAATTTCTAACGTTCTAATGACCGCATACGCTGTTTTTTCGTCTTTTAGAAAAATATCGTAACTCATGTCTTTGACAAAACTGAGTGAATCATCCATGGCTTTTATTATATCCTCAATATAATCCAAGAACTCTTTCGTCATATTCGCACAACTTCATCAAGAACATGCCTTCCGATTCTAGGTTTGAGAGTTTGTTTTTCAACTAAATCCACTTTCGCGCCTAAAAGTTCACTTAAATAATTTTCAAGTCCAATGAAATCTAACAAGCTTAGATCTGCACTTGCTTCAAACTCAACCAAGATATCAACATCGCTCTGGTTTTGTTGGTTCCCTTTTACGAAAGATCCAAAAACGCCAATTTCTTTAATCTTATAGTTTTCACTTAATTCTCGTTTATGATTAGCTAAGGTTGACTTTATCGTTTCCAGACTTTGCATTGTGCCGATTCTATTTGTAACCGTAACTCTTCATTTTACGCC
>PLSP01000062.1 GCA_003165195.1 Candidatus Bathyarchaeota archaeon
AACACCGGTGGAAATGCCAAAGTCTGAGGCAAAGTGGGCTCCGCGAACCCAAGCTGCGCTAACGCTTTGCGCACAGGTTCAGCGAGAAGTTCGAAAACAGAGCCAGTTGCTGTTTGCATTATTGACCAATTTGCGCCTGGTTTGAACGTTTTAACCCTTAAGTTTTGATGTTCCAGCCTTTTTTGGAGAGGATGTCCTGCACAGCTGGGAGACTCAGAGCGAATTCGGCGTGTCGGCAGTTGTTTGATTGGCAGTAGTCACACCATACGTTGCCCGGTTTGAAGTAAACGTCGATTATTCTTCCCTGTGAGGTTTTGCTTGAGAGTGTTCGATCCAGTATCCTGACTCCTTGCTCATCAATATTGAAGTGCTCCAGGACAGGTAGATTAGATGTAGGTATCAAGGTCAATTCGTCGACTCTTTTTCTGAGGGCTTCAATGATGAATTCTGATTTATTTCTGTATCCTCGTTTTCTAAGCCGTATAATCTGGTCAACTTCGTCCAAGAGTTCTTTGGGGATTCTTATTGTTGTGTATTTGTGGGAACTGTTTTCTTCAGAAGGCAATGAAACACCCTTGAGTCACATATGACTACGGTAGATTTAATCTTAATGGTGTATAACGGTTCATGGCTGGATGAGGAGCAGTTGAGGGGTTGCTGTTCGCAATGCCTAAATAAAAAATTAAACAAGTATGCGTCAAGGGTGACACATCAGTGACAGGCTATGTAACCATTAAACTCCCAAAAGACCTCGGCAGACAAATCGATCAACTCCTTTCACAGCAAAACCTCGGCTACACATCCAGAGCAGAAATAGTCAAAGAAGCTGTTAGAACTTTCTTGGCTAATAAAACCAAAAACCCCTAACCCGTGTCTTAACTCGTCGTCCCCGTTACTCTTTGCCGCCAAAGCGTGGCATTAGAGGTGATATTTTATGGTACACAAACGAAGCCCAAGAAAACTTCAGGAAAGAAAGATCCGCGGAATAATCCTTCACGGCGGCTTCCATGACCGAAAGCACTGGGAAATCGTTAACACTTTAACTCGCGTTGATGTGATGGCTCGGCTAAAAGAACCTGTTGAAGTCCATCTCATACCTGACTTAGAAAACGGCGAAGTCCTGATCGACCTGCGAGGAAAAGGAACTTTGCAAAAGTCAAATGTTTAGGTGATCTTTTTGGCTATAGAAATTTTGTGCAAATAGTAGACCCCTATCCCTCTGAGGTAATTTTGAATGAACCATAAATTTGGTCGTAGATTAAGTCTTGATAAACGCGTCAAGACGCGCATTGGAAAAGCCCGCCGAACCCTCAAGATCGACACCCAACATACCCGCAGACATCTTTTAGAACAACTTGAGAAACTCTTTGACCTCGCCAGCGACTATGCCCGCGGAGAAATTAAAAGAGTTACCGACGGCGACGGCAAAGAACGCTCCCTCACCCCTAAAGAGCGCCAACTTTACTCCCGCATAGCCGCCTACACCGCCCAAGTCATAAACAGCATAGTCAAAGGGATTGATGAACGGCAAATTGATGCAGATTTAGACAAACTGGAGGAAATGTTACATAAAACATCGGCAACGATTCCGGTACAGCCGCCTGATGAAGGAGGAGAGCAACCGGGACAGTCAAGTGAAGGCGCCTCCGACAGCTCCCCCGAGCCTAATAGTGCCTGAAGACCCAGTAGTCTTCGCGCGTGACTTTTTTGGTTTTCAGGTCAATATGTACCAGGCAGACCTTCTCAGGGATAGAGCCAAGCGAATCACGGTGTGTTGGAGCAGACAAGCAGGCAAAACCACCTGCATCGCTCTACGCGCAATCTGGTACGCATGCCTCTACCCCAAAACCTTGACCCTGATAGTGGCTCCCACCCTACGGCAAAGCATGATAATGTGCGACCGCATCCAAGACTTCCTAGGCAGCCTATCCAAAGAAAAACTGGAGGCGCTAGTGGAGAAGATGCAGCGCACATCTATCCGCTTCAAAAACGGCAGCCGCATCATCGCCCTCCCCAACAGCCCACAGCTCCTAAGAGGCTACAGCGCAAACCAAGTAATCTGCGACGAAAGCGCATTCTTCAAAGACGACAAACTCGTCTTCTACAACGTCCTCTACCCCATGTTAAGCACCACCGACGGCACCCTAATCGCTAGCAGCACCCCCTGGAGCAAAGACAGCGTCTTCTACAAAATGTACACAGCCCCAGAGTTTAGCAAACACGTCACAACCTGCGAAGACGTAGTCAAAAGTGGTCTATGCAAGCAAAGTTTTATTGATGAGATGCGTGGGCAACTTCCGTTTGAGCGTTTTCAACGGGAGTTTATGGCTGAATTTGTCGAGGATATCGACGCCTGGTTAACTCAGAGCTTGATTGTTAGCTGCATTGATGCTCAATTGGTGCCGATTGATTTTCGGGAGCAGCCAGTTGGTGAGTTCTATGTTGGCATTGACTTTGGCAAAGAACAGGATTTCAGCGTAGTTTTCGTCTTTAACAAGCAGAAAAGCATTCTTCGCACCGTTCACGTTCATCGTTTTCCATTGCACTCTGAGTATGCCTCAGTAATCGGGTACGTTAAAAGCTTGCAGGATCGTTGGCGTGTGATCCGCTCAGTTTACGCTGACATCACAGGCGTTGGGAACTATATTGTTGAGGATATGGTTCGCAGCGGGATTCGCGGTGTAATCGGTGTAACTTTTTCGGTTCAGTCTAAAGAGGAGATGGCAAACATTTTGAGAGAGAAGATGCGTACAGGCGAGGTAAAGATTCCTTATGTACCTGCCAATAAAGTATCTGATGTTGATTTGACTGCTGAACTTAACATTGAGCGGTCAGTCTTGTTGAAGACGGGTCACATTGGGTTTAGCCATCCAGAAGGATCGCATGATGACGTGTTCTGGGCGTGCGCTTTAGGTTGTTATGCTGCCGTTCAGTCGCCAATGGTGCTTTCTGGCATTGGCGTTGCTGTGATTAAGAAGAAAGCAAGTAATGGAGAAGATTAGCATGAAGAAAACTTTGCTTTACGCTACAGCTAAAGATGAAGTTGTAAAAGTCCTCGGGCTTGAAGTTGCTAACGTCCGCATGGGTAAATTACACTTCAAGATTAATGGTGTCGACATAATGCAGGATATTGTAGTCGACGAGGTTGAAGTAACAGCTGAAGCTATTGAGCTAGAAAAGAAAGTTGAAGAAAAAAAGTAGGTGCATAGATGCCGCTAAGAAAAGACCTCTCCTTAACAATGCCCAACACATTACGCAATGTGCCCAATCCGGTGGCGGTTTCTCAACGGGAAACAGAAGTTCCGGTTGCTTGGCGTGGCGACTGGAATTTAACGCAGTACGTCAATAATTACAGCTTGAAAGCTTCCGGCATTGGCTTTGTCAGCAGTCCATACACAAGCATTTGGGATCGCATATGGGGAGTCACACCAGTTCAGGACCTGCCAAAATTCAAAGCATTATATTCCTATGTACCCCGCATCCAGGCATCAGTAGACGTCAAAGTAAACCTTGAGATCTCAAACGGCTTCACACTTGAAGGCGGCACAAACACTTTCCGCGACTTCTTGGGAGAATGGATAGAATCACATGATATGCTTGAAACGATGCGCAGCGAAGAAAAAGACGCTCAAGTTTTCGGCACATCATATACCGAACCCTGCATGGATGAAGATTCAGCAAGGGTAGAATGGCTAAAAACCCTTGACCCTGAATACATGCGTGTACGGCAAGATTGTTACAAAAACATTTTTGGGTATGCTCAGCTGCAGAGTTATCCCCCGGTGGTTTTTGAACCAGAAGAAATCTATCGAACACTCAATAACGTTTCCAGCTGGCAATTCGAAAACGCTTACGGGACCTCTTCTTTGCGATCTATTCTGCATATCCAAGCCTTAATCGATGATTTCCAAGCAGACATGGCCAAAATCATGAAGGTTTACACCAAGCCCATGCTTATTGCTCAAGCAGGAGGCGACGGGTCACCCGGAATGCCTGCGCCCTGGAGCGATCCTCAAATTCAAGACCTTTCCAGTGAAATAGCTCAACGCGATCAGGGCACAGATCTAGTAGTCAGAGGAGATGTAAAAGTTACTCCCATGTCTTCACTGACAAAAGACCTTAAGGCTGAATGGTGGATTCAGTACCTAGAAAGGCAGCGAGATAGTCAGTTAGGCGTTCCTAAGATTTTTCTCGGCGAACCTGAGGGGGCTAACCGTGCAACTGCAGACGTTGTTATGCAAGAGTTCATCACAAGGTTGCGTATGCGTCAGAGGCATCGCAGCGGCGTTTATGAAACGCAGTTGTTCCCGTTGATTTTGCGTGGCGATTTTCCTGACAGCCTTATCATCCCGGATAAGATTCCTAAGTTGAAGTGGAAGCCAATTTGGGAGCCGCCAACAGATGTCAAGATGAGCCGAGTAATCGACCTTTACAATAACATGTTGATGGGCGACAAAGAAGCACGCGGCGAACTGGGTCTGCCTGAAAAGATCGATGGCGTATTAAAACAGCAACCTACGCCGACGCCACAGGGGATGCTTGAAGAACGACAATTTGAGACGCCTGGAGAACCGAAAAAACAATTGCCTTTTAAAGTTGTTAAGTCTGGGAGTGGGGCTTCGTATCTTGTGCGATCTCTGTCTTAGCGCAGTTGAGGCTGTTCGCGCTGTCAGGGTTTTGGAAGCCTCGGTTGTTAATCCTGCGTTGAAGTTTAGCCGTTGGCGTTTTCATAACTCGCAGAACCCTAATACGTGTTTTAAATGCGAAGATTACGACAATGACGTCTTTGAGTTAGAGGACTCGGATGACTTACACGACATTTTCCCGTATGGTGTCTTTGTTGCGGATGATACGTTTGCATGTAATGTACATCCACACTGCGCTTGTTTCTGTGTAGATGAATCCGATCTTCAGAAGACTTGAAACTAACAGTTTGGTTGGCTTTGAGTGGTAGAATGATGAGCCAATTTCAGACTTAAAATTACTTGGAGAATTTCCTCTTGGAATTAAATTATGATGTTGACGTAAAAGCCAGCATAGATGACATTAGGAAAACTGGCATAATTGAAGGTCAAGCAATCGATTCTTCTATTAATCAAAATTTCTGGCAAGTTCCAGAAGAAGATCTAGACTATTTCGCATCCACTCTCAAAGAAGCTCAAATCCGCATTAACCACGGGGATTCAGTTGAAGCTGTCAAAGGCTTAATCACTAAAGTCAGTCGAGTGGGGGATCAAGTTTTCTTTGAAGCGGAAGTCTCCGGCGACCCCGTGCTGTTAACCCAGATAGAGAAGAAATATTTGCGCATGGTCAGCCCAAAAGTTATCTCTAACAATATTGTCTGCAGCCTCTGCCAGGGAAAAACACGCGACGCATACATGGAGAAAGTGCACCTTTGCGCCGGAGCTCATGAAATCGTCCATCAACCTCGCTGTGTAGAACTCAGCATTGTTGCTGAAGGCGCTTACAACAACAATATTTTCCGTCTTAAAGGCTTCGCAGCTGCCATGAATTATTCGCAGCGAAAAGCGCTTTTCGCATCCGTTTGTGACTGCACAGACAAGACGAAGTGCCCTTGTGGTGTGAAGATTTTGATTTCAAAGTTACAGCCTGACTTACACGGGCTTAACGTTAAAGGAGGAAAAAATTGTTTGAGTGCAAATGGAAATGAATCAGCTCCTCCAGCTCCAGGAAGTCAACCTCCGAAAGCTGGAACGGAACTGACTTATCAACAATTTGAAGAGGAATTGCAAAAGAACAACACAACTATCATGGACGCCTGCAAGAAAGCGATTGCTGATTCAGGGAAAGATCTTGAGTCAAAGATCGAGGCTAAGATTGAGTCAACTGTCAAGGCAGCGGTCGATACAATTGCTAAGGCTAAGCCAAACGGCAAAGGGCAGGGAGGCGTAGGCATGGGCGCAGGTCTATCAGGCATGCCAATGGATGACGCGCAACGCCTAAACAACATGTTTGCAAAGAAAGGCAACTTGAGAAAAGCTGGGCTCGAACTAGCTGCCGCTGCAAAACGCATGGGTAGCTTAACTGCCGATATAACGGTGAAAGATGAAGAGGAGGCCGAGTAAACTTGTCGTATTTTGAAGGTTCAGGTCCTAAAGTTATTCCAGATCTGGAACAGACATTCCTTGCAGACACAGGTTACACAGCTCCAGCAGTAGGTGACCCCGTCTATGTCTCAAATAACAATAAAGTTAGCTTATGCACCGGCGCAAACGCAGCATTCATCGGCTTTGTGCAATCAGTCCCGCCAGTCGACACTTTCGGAAATCAACTCTTAAACGTCTATGTCTTTGGTCACCGCATAAGATGCAAGAACACTTCAGGTGGCGCATTAACAGCAGGCCAAATCGTCACTTCAGGTAACGGCGGTATCACAGCTTGGTCACCGACCACTGATGTAGCAATTGAAGCATGTTTCACCGCAACAACGTCAACAACAGTGACAGAAGCTGGCTTAGCAGCAATCATAAACGCAGGAGCGTACCGACGTGGAGTCGTCGTAATCGGCGGCGCCAACAATGCGCAAGTCCAAATAATCTTCGGGTAAACTCGAAGATCAATTCTTAAGAAAAGTGAGGAAAGTTAAAGGAGAAATGAAAAATGAGTTTTGTTGAAGATGCTCTAGCCTTTGTTGATACTGGGGGAGCTCAGTATCCCGAATTAAGTCAAGTTATCATAGAAATGACTATGCCTAACTTGATTCTGAAACGCTTATTCACTGATGACGTTCTGAAAAAGGGAAGAACCAAGACTTACGTAATTGAGAACGGTTCTCACAGCGCAGGTATTAGCGAAGTTGCACCAGGCACCGCTGCACCAGTTGATTACACGCCAATGAAATACGCTACAATCGCACCATACAAACGTATGGCGGCTGAAGAAATCCCCAAAGAAGTCGTAGAAGACGTTGAATTGCCAGTTATTAACCAGCAACTGAAACGTTTAGCAAGACGCACGGCCTATCAAATTGAACTTGATTGCTGGACCGTATTAGCTGCTGCGGTTCCATCTGGAAACAGCTTCGCAGGCACCGGCAAAACAATCACCGTAACCGGCACAGAATTCACCAAAGCAAGCACTGCAGGCATGGAAGACTTCAACAATGCAGAGGCCTTGATTAACGCTGGCGATTTCTTAATGGATACAATCATCTGTAACCCCATCCAGAAACGAGACATAAAGAACCTGCCAAACTATAGCTTATACCGTGACGAGATCAGCCCGATAACTCAGAAGCCTTTGCAGATGCTTGGCGAATGGGAACTTTGCTGGAGCAACGTTGTTCCTGCGGGCACAATCGGATGTCTTTCCACCGGAAAGAATTTGTCAGCTGCTTATGCACCCTTGGGCTATTTCGTAGTGAAGCGGCCTTTAACAACTGACGTTGAACTCTTGAAGAGCAAAGAAATTGTTAAGCCGATTCTCAGCACCAGGTACGCGCCGATCGTTACTCACGGTGAATGCATTACTTTAATCACTGGGTTAGCTACAAATTAAGTATAGTTTTTTGCCTCAATCTTTTAATTTTGAGTCCGTAAAGCCGGCTTTTTTCCTAATAACAAATTTTTATCGAGGAAGAAAAATGCGAAAACTTATCGTCTTAGGAACATCTCTTACCGTAATTATTTTAATAACAGTGGCTTTGTTTGCAGCTGGAGCTTTGACAGTTTCAAGATCTGCTTACGTAACGGGGCAAGTCTCCGCGATAAATCTCGCGATCTATGTAGATCCAGCATGCACAATAAACTTGACTTCTTTCGCTATCGGAAATGTTGACCCGGGTAACTCAGTGAACTTTACTGCTTACCTGAAGAATACTGGAGACGTAAATGAGACTTTAACTCTCGCGGAATCAAACTGGAGTCCATCTAACGCCCCCTCGGCGATATCATTTACCTGGAATGCTCCAGTAGTTCTCTTAGCAGGCCAGTCAACACAAGTAATTTTTACGTTAACAGTCTCTGCGAATCCTGGAGCGATTAGTAGTTTTAACTTCAATGTAGTAATCACGGGGACAGAAACATCATGACAGAAGATAAAAATAAACTCGAAAAAACTCTTGAAGATTATAAATGCAAAAACTGCGGAACACTGCACGTAACAATTTATCAAGAAAACAAACCGTTCAAAAGATGCCGAAGATGCTTTAAGCCTTCAGGATGGAGTTTTTTTGCGTAGTCGCGATGAAATTTCCAAAGATGCTGGTAGCGCCGGCACAATCGAAGCTTTGCATCTTGAAGCTATGCTGGATATTCGTGATCTTCTGCAGCAACTTGTTTCTCAGGGGCAAGCTTCAACGTCTAATCAAAAAAAGAAAGTAATTCAGAAAATTGAAAATGAGGTAGAACAACTTTGACTCAATCTCAAAACGGCTTCGGCACAGGCATAAGTCTAAACCTTAAGAAGCTATGTTGGAAACAGGTTTGTGCTTTACTGCTTTGTTTATCAGCGCTCATCGGTAGCTTAGGTTATGCTGTGCATGAAGGCGCTATTAGTCCCACACAAAGCCAAGGGTTAATTGGTAATTTAGCTCAAGTTCTCAGTGAACGTGTTGATCAATTGAACGCTTCTCTGCAGACTAGTTGGACTGATGCATCAGGAGATCCTACTTTCTACACGACCCAGCAGCCATATGCTTATGTAATCAGCAACGTTTCTGGGTATGCTTGCATGCAACTTGGTACCTCAGGAGCACTTTTAGCCTATAACTTAAACAGCACTTTGATCGAGCAATGGTGCATCCAAAACGCATCAGGAGGCGTTATTTACTCTAAGCAAGTTCCATTTAACAGCACACTGCAATCAACGCTTCCGACCAATGTAGCTTTTATTGATTCAGAACCTCCAGTTACAACAAAATATACTGCATCTGCTCAATTAGTTCAGAATGATAACTTAGGCGTCACACAATATTACTACCAAGGCACACTCATCTCAACAATCAATATGAGTGCCGCTTCAATGACACTAGCAGTTGGCTGGAGCCAGATCCAAAACGCAAACGTAACAGTCCAACAGATCGCAGCTCAATATCAAAACTTAAATTGGCAGACAGCATGGAATTCATTTGTTATTCCAGCATTACTATGGCAGAATTTAACAGTTAATAATATTGCTTCAACCCAACCAATAGCGCTCTATAATTACTTGGTTTATCTTGACCCTATAGTGGCAGGACAATATGATGAAAAAGCCGCAAACGGAACAATCTTATTGATATCCAATCACGCCGATGTTCCTGTTAATTCTGGTTTGCGAAGTGTTAACGCTTCTGGCGGCGGTACAGTTTACGTTGCTTCTGGCAATTACTCTCTATCTACTAAGATTGATATGACAATGATGATTCACTGTTCATTAATTGCGGCTCAAGGTGTATGGTTTTCTGGCAATTTTATGCCTATGCTTTTAGTTGATGGCAGAGGCATGGATGGTTGGAATGGAACGGCGTTTTCAGCAGGTGGAACAGAAAGTTTTCCTTCAATGCATGATTTTAGTGTTGAAAATTTAAATTTTTATTACACAGGTCCTGTTGTAGCAGGAACATTCACATATAATACATTAACCGATCCTTGCGGCGTTGTTACCGTTATTGGCGTACAAAACGATAGGTATTGGGGCGGAGAAAATTTACTTAGCAACATAAATGTGGCATCGAACCAAACCTCTACGCCTGCGTTGACATCTTTTACAGGTATCTATATCGCAGATGCCATAGGTTTGCAATGTTATGGATTATCTGCCCAGTTTTTTGGGTCAGGATTAACTTGTGATTCACCGCTCAGATATGATGGTGGACAATGGCAAGGAAGTAACGATTTTTTTAGTAATTGTTTGTTTTATCTATGCTATTCTGCTTGGAATTATACTGATCGTTCTTCTTTCGTATCTGAAACTTTAATGTCCCCAAAAATAATGCAGTGCTCTGGGTATGCATTGTATCTTGGCTTAGGTGGCTTCTTTACTATCAATAATCTTCAAGTAGAAGAAATGAACTCAGCGATAGCATACGGAATATACTCACGTTCAGACCCAACTATTCTTGTGCAAGAAGGCATAATAGATAATTGTTTAGTAGCTGTTTATACTGGTGCTTCCAATTCTTATTTAACAGTTCAAGGAGTAGGCTTTTTTAGCGATGCTACTGCTCTCTCCGTAAATGGCAATGTTGTGCTTTCACAAAATAGCTATGGTAGTGTCGGGCAAGATCTTGTTCAAGGGCCATATGCTGTAGTAACTGGTAATGACCCGTCAATCATAAACTTGGCTCCGAGTAACACTTTAACTCTATCTGGTGGTTGTACACAAGATTCGCCACAAGGAATTATATTCAATGGGGTAAATGGCAAAGCAATTATTCCGAGCAGTGTTACAGTTCAGCCTACAACTCAGGGGACAGTTTCGTTTTGGTTTAAAAGTAATGGAACTGAGGTTAGTTGGAGTGGTCTTATCTGCAAATCAATAAGTGGTGGAACTAATGGGATTTCTTACAGGATAAATGAGCAATCCACTACTCTCCAAGCGCAAGTTAGCAATGGAACATCAATGACGTCTGTCTCTGTTACTGTTAATTGGGCTAACACAGGCTGGAATTGCGCCGTGCTACGTTGGAATAGTACATCGGTATATTTTACCGTGAATACAACATCGTTATCTGCAACTGCTCCATTAAACGGTGCACAATCAATTGCCAATCCATTAGTATTAGGTTATTCGCCTGCGGATAATTATGCTCCTATAGAACTAGCGTATGTTCAAATTGCACCAACTTGTATAACAGATTCTCAAGCTGCAATGATTTACACAAATGGTTTAGTAATTCCAATGGGATATGGCGCTACATGGCAATATAATCCTTAATTTGTGGATGTGTAAACTTTGAGTCAAACGCCAAGCGGAACCGCAACTATACTCGCTGAACAAACTAGCGTCACAGTACCTTAT
>PLSP01000023.1 GCA_003165195.1 Candidatus Bathyarchaeota archaeon
CATCCAGAAGTGCTTGACCGCTGAGACGATTCTTCGCCGTCCTCTTGGCATTCTTTCTCAAGAACTTGAGAATCTTCTCCTCAAGATAGATTTCAGTCTCTTTGTCATCACGTTGGTCATCAAGCTCGCCAATCTTGTCGTCAGCTTCGTCGCGAACATCTTCCCACGTCGATTGCCAATCGTAGATATGCGATTCCAACTTCGAGTCAGACTTATCTCGTTTGTCCTTATTGTCGAGACCACTCAGACCTGAGATAAAATCTTCAGCGAGATTGACTCTCTCATCAGCCTCGTCATAAAGATTGCACTGTCTCTGAGACTCCACTTTAAGTTCAACCAACTCTTCCTTAAGTTGCTTGATCTTCTTGATTTGAGTTTTTAACGTCAACATTTTAGAATACCTTCTTCCAGCCCTAAGACTTCTTCTTTTTCAAATGGCGTGCACCACGAAGCTCCATCCACCGTTTTCTCTCTTTCGGTGTTAGGGGTCTGGTCTTTTCAAAGAGGAACTCACCCTCACATTCTTTGGCGAGCTTATCTAACTCTTTATTAGACATCTGACTTGGATACTTTTTCTTTTTCATAATGAGTGCGGTGGGACTTGAACCCACATGGTCCCGTTATTATCGGGCTGGCTTGCCGTCAAAGGCTTCCGACAGATTATGAACTCCGGGTAGGTGTCGTCCTTGCGGACAAGGCTTGCCCAAAGGAACCTCAGTCTCATACCCGTGTTACAGGTTAGATTGAAGAGGGATTTCACCAACACTGCCTTCGTCCTTTTCGCCCACACACTCATGCATCCAATGAGAGCAGTAGGAGTCGAACCTACATCGTTCCGTTCAAAGCGGAATACCTTTCCAAACACATTTTTAATAAGAAATATAATTCTTATTAAAGAGATGTGAGTAGAACGATGAACGCCCACAGAACTTCCCGGTAGGTGCTGCCGTGCGGCAGGGCTTGCCAAGAAGGGACCATATGGTTTTACGAGCAGGATAAATCATTGTTCTCTTTAGGCTATACTCTCAAACAACCATTCTAACGATTTTCAAAGACGTGCACAACTAAATTTAACACCCCAGGGTCGAATCGAAAAAAGGGTTTTGTGACGTTCTGCCGAAAAAGAAGATATGAGACCATTATTTACAGAAACAGAATTCAAAAAAGCCAAATATCACGATTTACTGCCGTTAGAATGCTATCAGTGCGGTAAGAAATTCTGCACTAAGAAACGACACATCCTAGAATGTAAAAATCTTCTCTCAAAACCTAAAAAAGAAAGACAAAAACAGAAAAGCTGTAAATATTGTTCTGCTATATGCGCAGGTAATGCTAGAGTCACATCCTTAATTGTTCACTGCAAAAACTGCGAAAAGCCATTTCGCAAGACACTATCTGAAACAAAAAATCATCCCAATCACTTTTGTTGTCATTCTTGTGCTGCAACTTATACTAATACTCACAAAACTAAAGGATATAGACGTAGTAAACTTGAAATTTGGTTAGAATCTCAATTACCAGTTTTATACCCATCATTGAAATTCATCTTCAATGATAAAATAACAATCAACTCTGAGCTTGATATTTTCATCCCAACCTTAAAACTTGCTTTTGAACTTAATGGTATCTTTCATTATGAACCTATTTATGGTAAAGATAAATTATCGCAAATCAAAAACAATGACCGTCGAAAATTCCAAGCATGTCTTGAAGAAGGCATCGAGTTATGTATCATCGATGTTTCTACTTTCAAATACTTCAAATCAATAACAGCTCAAAAATATTTGGATATCATCCGTAAAATTATAGATAATTCCATATTAAACTCGCCCAGTCCGATTCGAACGGACACTTTTAGGTAATCCTGAAAGATACGCAAGTAGGTGCTAGTTCGCCATATTGCACTAGGGCTTGCTCGCATGTCACAATGGGATTCCCACGCCATTGTTCCGATTGAATACAGGATATTTTGCCTCTACCAACTTGGGCTACAGGCGAATACAATTGGGAATTTCTAAACGGGAGAGTAGCGATAATCGAAATCGCACCCCCGGATTCACAGTCCGGAACTCTATCCACTTGAGCTATACTCTCCATTAACCTGCCGATGTCGATACGAACCACCGGCAGGGGGCTTTCTTCAGTATTTCTCCTCTTCACTTGTCAAATATCTCTAAGAATCCTATCGATTCTCTTTTTGTGCGCAAAGAAAAACGCCATTCGGGATGTTTCCGATTGGCGTTTTAGGTGTTAGGTCTTTACGCGAGTGCCAACCAGATTCATCCCGTAGGATGAATAAACCAATCACGTTCATGCATAATGTGTTGGTAGGTTGTCATTTTCGTGCTCATATCTTCCTTACACGGCGATGCCCACAATGGGCTATTCTGCTATCACTATATCGACATCTTCTGAGGATGTCAAGAGAAATCCTCTTTTTTTGTCAAATATTTTTACAGGTGTCCCACCAGTGCCACGCCGATGGCCAGGGCTGCAACAACAGCCCAAGGAATCATGACCATCCTGAATAAGAGACAAACACCCATCTCTCCAGCTACAATAAACAGAGGAACTGTTGCGTGAACAATCGGCGTTTCTCCTTTGTCTCCAGCCAACCAATACCAGTAACTAGCGAGACAAATAATCTGAACAATAAAAGAGCCGACATCTTCAGTGTAAACGAAGTATGCCTTCAACCCTTCCCATGCAGTAAGTTTCAACTTCTCTATACCTGTCTCAAACAAACCCTTGATGGAGATTATTGTCCATACGGTGACAGCGATGTAAACGATAATAGGACAAAAATGGTCGATGAACCAATTTACCCCACCATCTGGATAAGAGTTCCCCATCGGGTCTATCCAAGCTAATATGTTCATAATGCCCAACATTATTTTCCTTCTCTCATCGCACTACTGTATACGAATTCAGGACCACCTGTTTCTCGGTGTCTGAAGATAACGTATCCGTCGCTTGGTCCAAACCTGTTCTTTCCAATGAGCATTTTGAAACACCCTTGGAAAAGAGGCATAAGCTTGTCGTGTTCAGTGCGAGCCAATTGGCGGATGTTCACGTCTACTGAACAAGAGAACTTCTCTGCGAACAGTGCCGCCAAATCTCTAATGGATGGAGTCTCACATTTAGAAAGCTCAACTTCAGTGTCAACGAGATGACCAAAAGAAGCTGGACCTTTAACGGTGCCAGCCTTGGTCTGATGAGCTACGAAGATTTGGTGACAGTTCATCTGTTCCGCCACCTGACGTAATTTAGACAGAGCAGTTTCAACCTCGTCCTCTGTTTTGATCTTCTTCAACATGCTGAAACTATCGACTACCAACACATTTGGTGCTTGCTGTCGAACCTGCTTAACAATGTTATCCACGTCATTGGAGTCAGAAATCCACAGATTCTCAGGATGCGTGATAGTCCCTTTGACCCACTGTTTGAACTCGTAGGGTGGAACCTCATTCTCGACGAACAAGACCCTCAGCCCTTCAGCATTCATTCGAGCTACAATGGCAGAAAGAACACGAGTTTTACCAGTTCCCTTGGCACCAGACCAGGACGATTGCTTTCCTAGCGGCAAACCTAACTTCTGCGTGCCGTCAGGAAGAACTGTGCGTCCCAAAATGAGATCAAGGCAATCGTAACCCGTGCTAATCCGCTCTACCTCTTTGTAAGGAATGTCGTCGTAACGCCAAATTGTTTGCATGTTCGTCATACGGGCACAACTCCATCTTTCGTAAGGCGTGCACAGAAGAGAGGCGATGGTTAACTAGATATTTTTTCAGGAGTTATGAACAGTTTTGTCACATCAGCCATAGCTATTGGACACTGATAAGGAGGTGAAGTGTAATCATAATCGCTAAGTGTAAGCCTAGCAAGGAAATACTCTCTTTGCCTGTATTTTTCATGATTAGAGGTCAATAATTCACACTTGAAGGATTGGCTTCCAAACGAGCTAAATTCAGTCTGTAAAAGAAGATTTTTATGTGTTCCATTCCGTAAACAAGTAAAATTACGTAGCTCAAATTCCTCAAAAGAATCCCCTGTAGAGACAAATTTTTTACCATTCGTTATATTAGTGATTTGACATACAGAGGTCATTTTAGCAGAACATCTTTTTCTTCTAAGACCACCGGAACCACCTTTAAGTTGCCTATTAATAAGTAAATTAAGGTGTTTCTCTTTCTTAAAAATATTTAACCAATCAGTTTCTTTTCTTGCTATTTCAACATCATTACTACAAACATCTAAAACCAACATCTCTATTCCTTCTAATCCTACTTTATTATACAACTGCTGAAAAATAAGATTATAGTGCTTCCTATTTTTCGCTAAAGATAGATGAGAATTCAATCTATCAAGAAAACAAGATGCTGTAGCACCTAGATACATCAATCCTACTGGATTAAATCGTATAGCGTAAATCCCTTT
>PLSP01000130.1 GCA_003165195.1 Candidatus Bathyarchaeota archaeon
AAAACAAGGCAGTTACCAAACAAAACTAATGATTGATTACGGCACGAAAATATTAGCAGGCGTCTCTCCGGGAAAGGGAGGGAACACTATTGATGGACTACCAGTTTTTGATACTGTTGAAGAAACTGTTGATTCATATTTACCTAACGCTTCGATAATTTTTGTTCCCGCAAAATACGCTCAAGATGCAGTCCTAGAAGCTATCGCAAACAAAATAAAAACAATTGTAGTAATCACCGAACATATTCCAATAAAAGACTCAGTAAACGTGATTGCCAACGCAGCTCAAGCGGAAATTTCGATTATTGGTCCCAACACTCCTGGAATAATCACGCCGGGCGAATCTAAACTTGGAATAATGCCTGCCAACATTTTTAGCCCCGGCACTGTTGGTTTGGTCTCCAGAAGCGGCACTTTAGCATACGAAGTAGCCGCTGGCCTGAGAGCAAAAGGTTTGGGAATTTCAACCTGTTTTGGTGTAGGCGGCGACCCCGTTGTTGGCTTGAATTTTATTGATGCATTGAAACTTTTCAAAGAAGATGCCAAGACAGAAACTGTGGTTTTAATTGGCGAAATCGGCGGCAATATGGAAGAACAAACAGCAGAATACTTAGCCAGAAATCGTTATCCTAAACCTGTTGTAGCTTACGTGGCTGGCCGTTTTGCGCCAATCGGCAAACGAATGGGTCATGCAGGAGCAATAATCAATGGTAAGCAAGGTACCGCACAAAGCAAAATTGAGGCGTTTTCAAGCGCCGGTGTAAAGATTGCTGAGAGACCAAGTGACATCGCAAGGTTAGTAGGTGAAACGCTGTTTAAAACTGATTTACCGATAGGTCGATCGGAGAGCAAATAAAAACAAATAAAAATTGTTTCAGCAAACCTTTACTTGAGTTGCAAAGGATGAGCCGATTGAAAAAGCGAAATATCGATTTTCTGGTTTTTGCGTCTTTTACGTAAAACAGTCAAAAAGGCAATGAGTAACAAAGCGATCCCAAATATTCCTGATGCCTAAATTAGGAAAGAGAATGTTGAAATCGCCTTTTGATTAGATGTACCGTTGGTATTAGTTGGGGTAGGGGCCAGTTTTGGTAATTGAGGAGCACTAGTTGGAGCCGGCGAATTAGTGTTATTATGAATTACTCCGTTTTGTGCCGGAGTGTTTGTCGGTAATGGAGTTTGAGTTAGGAGTTGGTTGGTTATTAGAGGTGTGGAATAACCATCATCAGGGTACCCTTGGGTCTCATATTCGCCTAAGAAATCATAGCTAAAAAGTTGTATTTGAGTAGGGTTGGTTATCCAATTGTAACCCCAATCGCCAAGCACGACGAGTTGTAGTTGGCCTAAGGCAGTATTGTTTACTGCGTATGCTAGTACAGTGGTATTGTCCTGCAAAGCCCATGGCGCAGGGAAATCTGTGCTAAAACTATCAGGGACGAATAGCCCAACTTTAACTGCGTTTTGTGATACGTTTGCTTGCTGTAAAAGGTAGGAGAGTTGCACACCTGTCCAGTTGCCTTGCATGATTGCTCTTTCAGGATCAGCAACACAGTAAAGGGCACCATATTCAGTGGTTTGTGGCATTGCTTCAAGATCACTAAGGGTTAAGTTTAATGGGTTTTGTACAAGTCCACTTATGGGTAATATTATTGGAAGAGAGGTTGTTTAAGCATGATCGATGTGGCTTTTTGGCTATAGGCGCTTAAAACATAAGAGAGAAATAATTATGATTGTCAGCGTGACAAGGCGTTTCTTGTTCATTTGAAAATCTATTTACTGGTATGACGCATGTCATATTTAAGTTCGTTTACTCATTAACCGTTGAACGAAGTTTTTTTTGCTGTTAAAACCAGCGACCACTCTTGCGGAAGCAGGCATTGTATTTGCTACAGAAGACTTCTTAAACTCGAAACATCACTAATAATTTAGTAACCTGCTTGTCGACAAGAAGGAGTCTTTGGTTTTTGTGACATCATCTTCTTCCACTAATACTGAAAAAGGGTCAGCCCCGAATAAATCGGAAAGGTATGTACGTCCTGTAAACGAATTGTGGGAAATGTGGAAACCCCGAGTAAAAATGAGGATTTATCCATTCACTTACGCATTATACGATGATATGGAACGGGTGATGACTAGTCTTAAGTCCTATGATAGGGACAAGTGGGCGGCGGCTTTTAGCGCCGTTGCCAAACCGTATGAAGTCAAAGCGGAGCAGGCAGAAAAAGCAGGCGATGCACAAAGCGCCAAAGAAAATTACCTTCGAGCATACCAGTATTACAGGCTCGCTCGGTACCCGACAACTAATTCTAATGGAAAAAAGGAAGCCTACCGAAAGTCACAGGAAATGCTCTTTAAGGCATCACGCTATTTCGACATTCCAATAGAACGGGTGGAAATACCCTTCAATGGAAGAAACGGTGAGGGAAACATTATTGTTGCTTATCTAAGAACACCTAAAAATAGTGTAGCTCCTTTTCCTCTTCTTGTAACCTGGGGCGGAATCGACGGTTTTAAAGAAGAACAGTCAAATGACCCTGTTTTAGAGCGAGGTGTAGCTACTTTGGCGATTGATGGACCGGGAGTTGGCGACTCGCCACTCAAAGGCTCTGAGGATGCAGAGAGATTGTTTGGAGCAGTTTTCGATTGGGTTGCCACTTACAACAAGTTAGATTCCAGTAGAGTAGGCATCTGGGGTTACAGCACTGGCGGTTATTGGGCAGTTAAGGTGGCGCACGTTTACAAAGACAAGATAGTTTGTGCAGTTAGCCAAGGTGGACCTGTACACTACGCGTTTGAACCTGAATGGATACAAAAANNACAAAAACAAGAGCGAGGAGAATATCCTTTCGAGTTTTTCGAGACCATTGCGTACGCATTCGGTTTGTCAAATCGCGAAGAATGGGTACAATATGCATCTAAGCTTTCGCTTCTCAAACAAGGCATCTTAGATAAACCAAGTGCCCCTCTCTTGCTGATTAACGGAATACATGATTCAGTGTTTCCCATTGCAGACTATTACTTGCTC
>PLSP01000020.1 GCA_003165195.1 Candidatus Bathyarchaeota archaeon
CAATAACTATGGCTAAAATCGAGTTTGCACTCTATTCTCTTTGCCCCTTCTATTTACTGCGCCTTAGTGATTCTTTTGAAAAAAACTGTGTATGGTCCACATCTTATGAAAGATCATAAAGGTAAAGGCTAACAATCAGCTATGCCTAAAATAAAGGGAATATTCGCATTCCCTATGGTGCCCCTTGCGGTTTTAGTCTTCTCAGCTGGATAAGTCCTTACTAGAGTTTGGTCAAACAAAGAAAATGCAACGCTGCCAAGAAATCAAACTATACTTTGCATGCCCGATGAACTATAAGAGTAAAAAATTCAACGACAGGAAAGTCGCAATCTCCATTAGCGACTACTGAGTAATTAAGTGAGCTTTGGGCATCTGCAATTATTCGAGCATAATTTGAAAATTCTTTCTTGACTGCGCAAATTGAGTTGAGCAACCTAACACTACTTTAATATAAGTCAAGGCACTCAACCGAGAAAGCAGAACTCAAAATATTCAGGCTCCCTGCCAGCTTTGAATGACGGCAATTGCGCTGAAAAATGCTGGATTTTTGCTAAATAAATGATAATGCCGATTTGAACAGTAATCTGTGTGTGTCTCGATTATACACATAAGCGATTAAGACCTTGAAGTTGCAACTTTAACTTGAGAAACAATGATAACCATTTCAAGAAAGAAATTGATTGCTACTTCGGTGCTTATAATATTAGTTATTATTATTCCTATGTCGTTTTACACTTTTGCTGCAGCCCAACCTACCTATCATTATAGTTATCAAAGCATGCCCCAATTAAACATATACTCTGACAAAGCATGCACTATCCCAATAACGAACATGCAGTGGGGTCAACTAACTCCCGGGGCAACCATAACCAAAACCATCTACGTAAAAAACACTCAAGGATTAACTACTTTAACTCTGAGCTTGGTAACAGCAAATTGGAGCCCCTCAAGCGCCAACGGGCCAATAACAATCACATGGAACAAACAAGGAACCAAACTGGCACCTATGCAATCCACTCAAGCGATAATAACTTTGAAAATCTCATCGAGTATCTTGAAAATAACTTCTTTCGGAGTACAAATCAGCGTTACGGGCTCATAGTAGATAGAGATGCCGGCCCTCTTCAATTCTTTCTTTTTGCCACTCACGATTTTATAATCATCTGCATCTGCTACGAGTAGGACTTTTAGAAGAACTTATCGACTTTATTACAAAAACACAGATTTATAATTAGTTTTGTTAGCTAAATAAGTTAATAAGCGTATTATGTGCAAGAGACGGTAGGTGCAACTTGCATGCATATTGCTCAAATAGGAACCGGACGTGTTGGCCGCCCTACTGCATATACACTTATGTGCTCAAACATCGCGGATGAACTAACAGTGTGTGACGTAAAGCCAGGTCTGGCTGCTGCGTTTGCAGAGGAACTGAAGCACGTAACCGCAAGCATCGGACTAGATGTGAAAATTGAATCTTGTGTAAGAAGCGAAGATGTTATTGACGCAGATATTATTTTGATTTCGGCAGGACAGCCAAGGATTCCAATCGTTAAGATGACTAGACGGGATTTGGCAATTCAGAATGGAAAAATTGTAAAGGAAATTTCAGAAAAGACAGTTGCTCATAATTCATCTGCGAAGTATATTGTTATAACGAATCCGGTTGATTCAATGGCCATGTTGTGCAAGAAGTATACTAAAGCCGATTTTGTTATTGGTACCGGAACAAACCTTGAGTCCTTAAGGTTTCGATCCAAACTGGCAGAGACACTTGGCGTTCCGGTGTCTCAAGTCAGCGGCTGGGTTGGTGGAGAACATGGCGATGCAGCTATCCCGCTGTGGTCAACAGTCAAAATTTGTGACTTACCATTGGAGAAATATGTTTTGACCAAGAATCAAGCCTTTTCTAAGGAGGAAGTGCTATCTTACGTAAAAGCGGTTTCAAAGATGATAGTAGACAATATAGGTGGAACAGAGTATGGTCCAGCTGCATCGTTCAGAGACATTGTAAGAGCAATAGCAAACGACACTAAAGAGATACTGTCCATTTCTATACCGATAACTTTCGTTAAAAGTTCGGAGCCAATTTTTGTGGGTGTTCCCGTTAGGCTTGGCAAAGAAATGGGATCTTCACTTCTTGATTCTCTTACAGAGGACGAAAAAAGAGGAATTATTGGGGCGGCTGAAGCAATTGATCAAACTTTCAAAATTGCCTTGGAAAATAGAACGTAAACCGGAGCAATTCGTTTTTTTATCCTCCTCAATCTGTTGATTTGTTAAACACGCATCAGAAAAATGAATTTACTACCAGACTTCTCAACCTCATTTTGACGCACGCCTCTAAGTATTAGTTTGTGAACAAATTTTATTTTGTGTTTATTTGGTAAACACATGTACTGAGAAAGCTATAGAGTTCCGCGCCCTTCGAATGGACTTGCGGGATAATATAGTGATAAACAGAAAACAAATGCTTAACTTGATTCTAGTTTCTCTAATGGTTGTATCGCTTATTTTCGTGGGCGTATCTTCTCCAAGTCACGGTACGAATTCAGCTAATAGTAACCAGCAAACCTCTGCGTTTATAGTTAATTCTCATTCTCCTATTATTTCAAATTCTCCTAGTTCAATACTTGGAGCTGCTTTGAAACCTTCTCCTACGCCCTCGGCTAGCGATTCAATTAGTGTGCCAAAGTCTTCTTCCGATCAAACGTCTATTCCAATAACCACACCTACTCCTGCGCCTACAGTACCCACACTATCAGCAACCCCAGGTTCAACCACAACACCAACTTTAACCCCCTCAGAAACAGCTACACCTTCAACCGCAGCTTCCCCTAATCCAACTCCAACACCAGCAACTACTCCAAAACTAGCCCCAACTCCCAGTGCTACACCAAAACAAACCTCAACACCCTCCCCAAATCCTACAATGATTGAAGCCCTTCAGCCAACAACTGTTCCTTCTCCAACTCCATTGGTAACAGCTATTCCTACAGTTGTGTTAACTCAAGAACCTACTCCTGAACCCACTCCACCACAAACTCCAGTTCCAACTCCAGTTCCA
>PLSP01000094.1:0-233 GCA_003165195.1 Candidatus Bathyarchaeota archaeon
CATTAACATCTAAGAACATGCCCTGAACTGCTGGTTGTCCATCATAGTCAACTCGATTCGCGAGTGAGCTCAGCCAGATAATTGAGCCGTCTTTTCGGACCGCACGAAACTCAAAACATGTTCCCGCGGTTTCACCCCGCAAACGGTCTTCCATACGCTTAAAAAAAACAGCCCTATCCTCATGATACACCAAGCCCATGATTCCTGAGGGAGAAAGCGACGTTAACTCTTGA
>PLSP01000094.1:317-500 GCA_003165195.1 Candidatus Bathyarchaeota archaeon
ATTGCGTCTGCTAATTCGCAGTAGATTGTTTCTGGCGAACCGTTTTTATTGAGGTAGCAGTCAACGCCTAAATTCAAAGCTTTAACCGCAACGTCCTCTCTGCCTTTTCCCGTGAATAAGATGAATGGGATTTGATTATTTTTGTCCCTGAGTTTTTGTAGAAAGTCTAATCCGTTTTTCTGG
>PLSP01000094.1:521-8779 GCA_003165195.1 Candidatus Bathyarchaeota archaeon
AGTATCTGTTTTGAAACTTCCAGAAAGCAAAGGTCATCATCAACATGCAAAATACGCAAAGTATTCTTTTTTTCAAAAGTTTCCATGATAAATGCCGATTGAAAAGTAGTCTCAATTACCTTTGAATTTGAATCTTGACGAGCATATGCTCCGCTCATATTCAACATTGGCTAGGCGTTAAACTAAAAAGATTTATGAATTCTAAATTCTTACACCAAATTTGGTAACCTAAAATTAAAGTTGCCAGCGCACATAATAAAGGAACAAGCCAGCGCACTCAACGATTAGCGTCGTCGTCTTCACATCATAAGCTACGTATTAACCAAGAAACGGAGCTTCCATAAAGGCAATTTACTAACTAAAAAGAAAGCAACCAGAAGTTTTAATGAAATGGGCAACACAGCCATTTTTTTCAATCTAAAGAAGAGGGATTTGCGGTATGCATTTGCTTGGGCAAAAGTCATTGCTAACCCTGCCTCTTTTTTCTTGATGTTTACTCCAATTACTGCAATTGCCAATCCCAACAAAAAAATACCTAACCCAATATAGAGAGCCTGAATAGGAAGTAAAGGGGTATTTTGGGTTACAATTCGATAATCGGTTTCATTCCATTGTTTAGTTACCTGCCAAGAAACATCTTGATCCGTAAACGAACTCGAACTATTAAAAACGAAATTGTAGGTTGAGTTTTGAGGAACTATCCAATCTTTGTTTAGTGTAGTTACATTTGAATACGATAGGATTGTTGTCGAACCATCATTAACAAAGAAGTCAATGTTCTTACCTGAAGTTGCATTAACCTGCACNNCTCTCCCGCAGCCAAACTATTAGTTGGAACGGGAGGAAACCACAGCCACTCTCCAGTTACCCATTGGGATTCAGGAATCTGATATGCTTCGGATACATGGTGTGGAACATAAACGAAGGGAAGAGAAACCAGCAGAATCCCCAAAATAAGGGCAAAAACACCAAGGCCTATTATTGCTTTGTTCATTCCTTCCCGCTCATCAAAAGACTAAATGGTTGACTGACTTTTTAGTTCTATTCGTGGAACATAACGTTCCAAAGCTGGAACAGCTCATAGCAAACAGCGGCAGGGCCTTTTTTCTTTACAGTTAGTTTGAACAAATTCAGTTATGCATGTTTTGGTGTGATTTTTCTAAATAGTAATATTCCTTCGATCAAGAAGAGAAGCATTGCCACGGCAGTTATTCCTGTCAGGAAGAGGAAGCTAGACTGGATAACTACGCTCTTTACAAGGGCGCTTAATAACATGATTGCTATCTCGGCGCCAAAAGCGCCCATAAAAAAGAAAGAGTAAAACATCAAACGCGGCACAAGGTTTCGCCCAACCCAGACATGCCCATTGATGCTTGTTTTCTCCTTCAAGATGTAGTCGCCATAACTGTTTCTCTCGATTAACCCGAGGTCTTCGAGTTTCTGCAGGTGCCTAGATGCGACGCTTGTGCTGCTTAGGTATGCGCCTCTGGTTACGTCTCTTGTTCCCACTGGCTTAGCCTTATGTACTATGTAGGCGTAGACTGATAGCGTGTTTCCTTCGAGTTCGTCGTTAGCCAAGTTATGCAGCAACCTATGGATTTAAGCAGGTAGCGTTGCCTGTTTGCTAAGGTATGGTGGTGACGGTTTGTGTTTCATTTGCACCTGGTGCGAGTGTTACTCCGGGGTCCCCGCTCATTGGAAATGGGTTGTTTGCCTCATTATAGGTGCCATATAGGAATCCATTGCCTGTATTTGTCAGCTCGATGTGCTGCAGGATTTGGTTGCTTCCTGGTGTGGTGACGGTGATGTTGCCTGTTACCATAACAGTACATATTTTGGTTACGTCAATGTAGATTGTCGTTGCGTTTCTGAGCTCAGTGACAGTTTGCGGCAGGTTGTTGGGGTCGCTTCCATATATGAAGTTGCTAACGTATCCCCATGTGTAGTTGCTAGAGCTGGACCATGCAGGATAATTGATGCATTGACCGTTGCCGAAGTCTATGTCTTGGCCGGTGGCGGTGGGTCCGTTAAAGGTCAAGCCGTTTGCGAAGGTGATGGTTCCTTCAGGTCCTCCCATTCCAGTTGTCACGTATGAGTTGGCTTCGAGTACTATGTAGTAGCCCATGTTGAGGATTGGTCCTTGATCCGATGAAACTGCAAGTTTGTAGTATTCGATCTGGGCGTCAGCGTTCTTGAGGGCGTCTGGGGCAAGAGTGAAGTTTACGACTGCTTCGACTGATGAGCCATAAAATGTCCCGGTGTCGTTTGAAGTGGTTTTGTCAGGGTTGCAATAGGCGTAGGTAACGTTGACGTCGCTGAACATCGGTTGGACAGATGCTTGAACATCGGCGGTAGCGTTAGCTTTTGCTTGAGCTTCAGCTGTTTGAGCGTTTGCTTGAGCCTGGGCAGTCATCATGTATTCCAAAGGCACGATTGTTGCTATTCCCAGCGCTATGGCAAGTATTGCGCATAAGATTACTTTTTTTTCGACCATTGGTTTTTCACCGCTCACTTAACCATCAAGGCCTCTAATAATACTCCCTGAAGAACAAAACTGTTCTCGAAGAGAACACTTGATTTCGTTATCATAGTTCATAAGCGATTACCGTTATCCCAATCAGTGTGAACAATGACAAAAAAAGACCCGACCGCACGGCTGGGAAGCAAGATAAAGCTCTATTGATAATCCTAAAGTTAAAAACTTGTAGTCAAGAAATCTTGACTCATGTTAGTCAAAAAACTTTTACGAATAACCTTTTATTGCCTCAACGCTAAACAGCTTTTTAGAGGAACATGAGCAGCATAAAAAAACGGTTATGTTTACTGATTGCTCTTATTCTTCTATCACCTCTAATTATGCTTCCACATGCAACCGTCAAAGCCCAGTCCAAAACTATTATTGTTCCAGACGATTACCCAACTATTCAAGCAGCTATCGATAAGGCTAATGCAGGAGACACCGTCTTTGTTAAAAACGGAACATACAACGTAACTGGCGGCATTAACGGAATTAATATTAACAAACCTATTTTATTAGTTGGAGAAGATAAAAAAGCAACAGTCATTGAAGATGAAGGTTCATACTACGCCAACAGCGCAATTGACATTACCGCGGATAATGTAACAGTTTCAGGCTTCACAATAGACGGTAATGGCATTCCAACCGGCATACACTTGCAAGGTAACAATTGTAATATAAGCGATAATTCAATTGAAAGCAATGGTTTTGTAGGCATCCAAACTGAAAATAGTGAAAATAACGTTATCTCCACAAATAACATAACAAATAATGGAACCTACGGCATATACTTAGCTTCGTCAAATAGCGTCATTTTAGGAAATATAATATCCACTAATAATATCGGCACAGGAATAATCGTTGATTCATGCGGAAATGTAACTATAAAACAAAATAATATTTCTCACAATGAAAATGGCGTAATTATTCGCTTTTATGGTCCGTTCTACATTTACAGCAATGTCATAATAGACAATTCTGGTTTTGGGTTACAATTTGGTGAAAACTGTAGCAACTCAATCGTCAATGATAATAAAATTGCTCTTAATCAAATAGGCATTGACTTGATGAATTTTGCAACAACTACTGACTTGGATTCTACCGTTAGAGTTGATGGCTATCCATTGGGAACAGGAAATGTTGTTTACAAGAATATCTTTGATAATCAAATAAACGCGAAAGTTGAACATGTGTTTCCCGATGATATCGGATATGTGAGTAACGGTACAGATGTTGTTTCATGGGATAAGGGTTTAATTGGCAATTACTGGAGCGACTACAATAATCCGTTTGCTTATGTAATTGATGCTAATAATGTTGACCACCATCCTCTTCCTTATTTAAGCACTTTTGCAATTGCCTTTATTGTTATTATTGTCATTCTTGCGATTGTCCTTACCTCTCTACTCCTTTTTAGGCGGGATCAGAAAAACCGCTAAAATAAGTAAGTAGACCTTTTCCCAAAGCAAGCGATGCCAAAGTCTTAAACTGCATAGCGTAGAAGTAGTTTTAATCAGTGAAAACAAATGAAGCAATGCGACTGGTCGAACAAGGCTTCGAGTACGTTGCAGAAATGGATTCGGTGAATCTTTTTAGAAACGGAAAGAACTTTGAACTGTTTTTTGACGGCGATCTAAATAAGCTCGTTATAGGTAAATACCAATTGATGAGTATGAGTAAGGCAATTGCAGTCATGCTTGGTTTTTGTATACTCTTATCATTTTGCATCATAGCATTTCAATCCGTTAATGCTTATTCTTCAAGCGATGATTGGGCTATGTTTCTTCATGATTCGGCACATACAGGCGTCACGACGAGCAATGGACCGCAGCAACCTGTTAAGCTTTGGAGCTACGCAGAAGGACATTTTGACGGCAGTCAAATTGGTTCTTCAGCAGCCATTGTTAACGGAGTAGTTTATGTCGGGTCAAATTGGAATAACAACGCAAATCAACTTTATGACAGCGGCAGCATTTACGCTTTTAACGCCCATACGGGTGCCAAAATATGGAACTTCTCGACCGATAGCGCTGTATATTCATCTCCAGCCGTATCAGGAAACGTACTCTATGTCGGGGCAGATAACAGTGTTTATGCCTTTAACGCTTCAACAGGTACCAAACTATGGAGCTACCCAACTGGCGGAGGGATAAACTCTTCGCCTGTCATTGTCAACGGGATCGTTTACATAGGGTCATACGATAACAATGTTTACGCTCTCGATTCTTCAACAGGCGATAAATTATGGAATTATACAACTGAAGGTGCGGTTGCGTCTTCCCCGGCGGTTGTAAACGGGATTGTTTATGTAGGCTCAAACGACGGCAATGTTTATGCGCTTGACGCTGCAACAGGCGCCAAGATTTGGAACTACACAACGAGCGTCCAACCTTTATACTCGTCTGGTAACCAAGTGACATCGTCGCCTGCTGTTAGCGACGGGGTCGTTTACGTAGGCTCAGTTGGCGGCAACATTTATGCCCTAAATGCTTCAACGGGCGATAAAATTTGGAACTACTTCACCAACCCTACTTTCTATTATGGAGGAGGCTACTTTGGCGGAGTACAAGCTTCTCCCACTGTTGCTAACGGAGTAGTTTATATAGGCTCAATAGGCGGCAATGTCCCTGCTAATGTTTACGCCCTCAATGCTTCAACAGGCAATCAAATATGGCAATATCATGTACCTGGGATTAATACTCGTATTTTGTCTTCTGCCGCTGTTTCTAACGATGTTGTTTATCTAGGCATTTCAAACAATGTTTATGCAATCAATGCTACAACAGGCTTTCAAATATGGGATTTTTCCACTCAAAATCAGATAATCGCTTCACCCGCTGTTTTTGATGGCGCCGTTTATTTTGGTTCGCAGGACGGCAATTTCTATGCAATTGGTGAACCAACTGTCAAACCCTCAATTAGTTCGGATCAAACATTATTGATACTCTTGGCAGTTTCAGTTGCTGTCATAGCAGTAATATTTTTAGCTCTCAAGAAAAAAAGAGTGGACAACAACGCAGTTCAAGAACAGATGCTTAGACGTGGATAATACGATGTTCACTAAGTTTTGAAGCTATTTGTAAAGTGGTAACTTAGTTAAGAAAATCTTGACTCATGTTAGTCAAAAAAATTTTACGACTAGTCTTTTATCGCCAACTGTTTCTAATATAATCGAAGGAAAAATATGTCGACCGATATTGAAATTGCGGATGCTTCATTGAATATAGCTTTTATTTCTTTAAACAGGCGCAGAGGCGCAATTCGCACAGGACTAAATTTCGGGTTTGAATTTTATTATGGTGCTCTGTCACCGACTCTTCATACCTCTGAAACGCCACCAAAAACTCTCACGTTAAGCAACTTTGAAGTAAAATCATATTATATGGGAAATGACAACAGAGAACTTTATCTTGGCATGCTTATTCCAGAGAAAACAACCGTCCGCTTAAAAGCCAACATAAAAACCAAGGTCTTTTTTAAACTTGACCTAACGTTCTCGGAGCTAAGACAATTAGAGGAACTAAAGGAGTCCACAGACGTACAGTTTTTGACTACTCTTAATTTTTCAACTTGCCCAGAAACGCAGGGTCAAAACAAAACAACTCATAATACCCAATTAAGATTTAAGGTGAGTAAGAGTGATTGGTCAGAAGCATTTCTATCACGCATGCGCTACTTTGGGCGTCCGACATTCTCTTTTTAACACTTATAGCTAAACAGTAATAGAGGAAAAGAGAATGTCGCTAGAAAAATGCATTTATTAAATTATTGTCGACTTCCTTAATCCCTTTTCCCACGGTTGGGTGTATAGTCCCCTTAACTCTCTTCTGTTCCAAATATTAGTTTAATAAATGTGTAATCTCTATATCAAATTGGTGGAAAACTGCCTAATCTAGACTCAAAACGTAGAAAATGGCTTTATGGCTTAATCGTTATTTTTCTGATTGCTGTTGTCACTCTTTCACTGTTTTTACTCCACAACTTTAACTCCAATATAATAAATGAGGCACAATCTAGCGCCCCAACTGATGACAATGCAGTTATTACTATTCAATTTCCCCAAAACGGGTCAACCTATAACGCGACTTTGTTGCCTCTTTACTTCACGGTTCAGAATAATGATGACTTTTTTTCGGTTCGTTATATCTTAAACAGCCAACGTCCAATTACAATTCCAGCATGGACCATCAATCAAACTTCGCTGAAAGGGTATTTTACGACTTACAATTACACATATTTTTATCCCCGATTCACAGCTGTAAGCAATACAGTTTTGCCTGACCTATCAAATGGAGATTATAATCTGACGATTGAAAACTTTTATGACGTATCGACAGGGGGTCAAATAACAAATTCCACTTCGATCACCTTCACAATTGACACCGCCTGTCAAAATGCAACTGCTGTTTTCCAAGCCTCCCCTGAACCTTACCCAAAGTTGACCATCAGTTCATTTAGCTCCCCTACCAAGAACGTTGCCACCAATAATGACCAGTATGCTCAAGTCGACTTTAGTTTCAGTTTAAACGTAATACCCTCATGGGTCGGATACAGCATAGATGGCAAAAGCAACCAAACAATTTCTGGCTTTTCAGCAATATAGGGCATACAAGCTTCAATCAACGTACCACTTGGGAGCCACACCGGGACGCTTTACGCCAAAAACACAGCTGGAAACTGGGCGCCACCAGTAACTTTTTACTCAACCGTAATAAGCTTCAAAGACTATGTTGCAGGAAAATCAGCCTCAAACTCGCTTTTAGCCCCTTCAGTTTCACCATAACCAGTCGTTAAAAGTGCCTGCAACTCGAATTCGCGCTGATCATCCTTGTAAAACTTCGCTAAATCACTCAGTTCATTGGGTGAGCAAAACTAATTTTACCCATCCGGCGCCAAACACATTAGCCTCTGCGGAACCTTACTACTTGTAAGCAGGCCTACGCTAAAGTTTTTGAAACGCACTTTCTGCTCCGCCTCATATTTATCAAATTCAGCTTTAAGTTTCTCAAAACCTTCGGCATCAAATTTTTCTTCCCTTATCAAATCACCCCCTTAGTCTGAGAATTTTAAATCGTCAATAAGTTGAAGTAAATGCTTATAGCTTATCGAAATTGAGCTAGTTTTCATGAAGAATCTTAGGAAAACCTCTTTTGTCTCTATTATAATCACTTTAATTCTTGTTTTGTCAGTTGCTAACGCTGTTCAATCCCTTGGAATCAACGCTACAATAAAAGTGGGAATGTATCCGGAAGGCGTTGCTTATGACTCTGCCAAGGGCGAGATATTTGTAGCCAATTGGCTTTCCCACTCTGTCACGATTATATCAGATAACAATGACTCTGTAGTTGCCAACGTTACTGTGGAATCTGACCCAAGTGGGATAGCTTATGATTCTGGTAAGGGCGAAATATTTGTAGCCAATTCGTATTCTAACACAACTTCAGTCATATCAGACGGCAACAATAATGTGATTGCAAACATTCCCGTTGGCATATCTCCCTGTTCTATTGCGTATGATCATGGGAAAGGCGAACTTTTCGTCGCCAATTCTGGCGGCACTGTTTCAGTGATTTCAGACAGCAGTAATAATGTAGTTGCGAATATTACTGTGGGGCTTGATCCAAATAGTATAGCTTATGATTCGGGTAACGGTGAGCTATATGTAGTCAATTATGGTTCAGGATCAGTTTCGGTCATTTCAGATAGCACTAACACCGTTGTTGCAACTATAACGGTTGGA
>PLSP01000066.1:0-3475 GCA_003165195.1 Candidatus Bathyarchaeota archaeon
TACCAACGCCCCAGACGCTAAACCAGTAAAGCAACCCAAAACACAAACAACCAAAAACCTGCTCGACTCAGGGAGGAGTACTCACAAGCGTATCTATTTGACCGAAATAATTTTTGGTAGCAATGCATTGAAGGATAGGCTGGTGAGGATCCGTTAAAAAGTCAAAACAGCAGACCATAGATGACATTATTTACCAATTTAATGTTCAAAAAACAAGCGGCACGGGCAAACCGGCAAAAACTATCGTCATTAGCGGTCTTGCAAGTGTAATTAAAGAAAACGAGTTAGCTCTCAACTTGGAGTTTACGCTGCTGCCCTCAGAATTATGTTTTTCCAAAGTGAATGTTGACTCATACTTCGAAGATCATCTTCTTGATTGTACAGCATTGGCTATACCTCAAAGTACCCTGCTAAACAACAACTTTACTGTTCCACTTGTTCTTGATATGAGTGGGATAAGCGCAGGAAGCTACGTTGTTAGGGTTGAGATGTATGAGCCTTGGGGTTCGGACGAAAAGCTGAATTTTACGCAAAAAGAGATAACTGTTGAGTATGTCCCGCAAACAAAGGAGTCGCGGTGGGTGAAGATTCCCACTGTTAAGAGTGTTGCAAGTTCAAACTTGATGATTGTTTCATCCAGCGCAAAAAACATTTACCGGGAGATAGCGCAGGGCCAGAAAAAAGAATCTGTAAGCAAAAGAGATGAATGGTGAAACGCGTTGACTTTCAGCGTTTTTGTGACTGTTGCTTGACAGTAACACAGTGTTATTAACACCTATCGTTAATCTATGATAGCGTTAAGTCGCTAATTGATGTGAGGCATGTTTTCGAGGAATTCAAACTTCGATAAATGGTGCTTTCGCTTATTAGCGTACATTACTTGATATGGGGTTTTAAAAATGGGCGAAAGAAAAATAATGCATAAACGAAGCTTACAAGGGGTAAGTGCGTTAATTATTGTGGCGATTGTTGTGGTCGCGGTTGTGGTTGTGGGAGTCGGTGTATATTTGGGCACACGAGGCGGCAGTAGTCCTGGCTCAAGTGCTACACCTACACCAGGCACTTCAGCTACATCGGGTCCAACCGCAACAGGTAGTCCAGGAGCTACATCAACACCTAAACCAACTTCAGCCGCAACCAGCAGCATTACAACTGCAACTAGTTATGAATTCAACGAGACCGGCACGGCAGCAAACGGAACGGTGCTTGACACACTATTCTATGCCACAAAAAACCTTGGAACATCTAACGTGGAGCTCATAGAGATAGTTTCAACGCCTTCAAGTGGTGGTCTTGAATACATCGTAAACGGAGTCCAGCAGAAGGCGTGGATCTATACTGGCGGACAATGGACGGACATTTCAACCGAATACGCAACTCAGTTGTCAACCGTACAATCAACAGCGGGCCTATACACTAACATGCTGGAGTACTATGGTAGCGGAGGAAGCTTTACTTACACTATACCCGCGGGACAAACAAACGCTGGAGACAAAGCGACATTTACAAATATTCAGATTAATCCGTCTCTTCCAGACTCCCTGTTCCAACCCCCGACTTAAACCACAAAAACATAATGGAGCTTGAAACAGAGCTCCAAAAATCCTCTCTTTGTTTTTTATTCTTTTTGAATTGCATTTACTTAGTAAGTTGTTTCTTGCCGATCTCAAAAACATAAACGAATTCGACGTAAATTCGGAGGTAATATGCCCAGTAGCCTTTCCATTGACTGTATTTGTTAGCTATCTCGCATAGCTCTTGATCGGGCATTGCTTCATCTTTTCCTTTGTAGATTTTTGAGGCGTCTACTGCCAGTTCAAAGCCTAGACTGGAAAGTTTTTCCATTCTGCCAAGTCCTCTTATCATAACAAAGTTGGCGGACCATTCGCCGATTCCTTTGATGTCAGTTAACCAACCGTAAACATCGTCGTAAGGTGCTGTTCTTAGCCATTGTTCATCTATCTTATTGAACGCTTTTGCTACTCCCAAAATCCACTCGGTCTTTTTCTGATTATGAATAACTTCAAATAGTTTTGAAGGCTCAGCAGAGTTTATTGTTGCTGGCTCGGGAAACGTTCGGTACTCATAGCCCTTTACGTTGATGTGGCCGCCATAATTCTCGACAAAGCGTTCTTTCATTTTGTGGGCGACAGCCATAGGTATTCTTTGGTCTAGAACTGCCCAGCAAGTGATCTCAAACGGAGTTAGAAATTTGACTTGTTTGTGGCCATAAAACCGTTTTATTGTAGGTCTAAAACATTGATCTTGATTGCCGATTTTATAGAATTCTTTTAGGTCATCTTGAAGGCTTAGAAAGTAGTTGATTCTATCGGCGACTGATTCTTGAAGTTCATCTGTAACTTTCGTTTCTGAATAAGCTGTAAATTGTAGTTTTGGATTTTCGACAGTGCCTAATTCTGTAACTTCGAAGGCGACTGTTTTTCCTTTAATTTCAACGGCTTTCGTAAACGAATTGGTGTTAACGGTTTGCTCGTTTTGCATTGGGCTAAAATCTGGCAAGAAGGCAAGTGACTGAGAGAAATCAAAAGGAGAAAGAGGCTCCAATGTACCTTTGATAGAATAAAGACTCAAAAAACGGCACCTAATTTAATTCTAAATGAATCGGCTGATATAAATAATCTGCAATGCGCCACTGAGAAATGGGGCTATTTTGACAAAGGAAGTAGTTGCAAACCATATTGTCATTAGTAATCCTGACCAGTAGGTATGTTGTGGAGGCAGTACGGTAAATTTTGACAACTTGGTTTGGTGCCTCAAGCAGAAACAGGGCATACGAATAAATCATCGAAAACTTGACTCCTGAAGCTAACAATGTGCGGGAGCAATTGAGAAAGCTTTAGGAAACCCCGTAAAAAGCAGATAACAGCTCTCTTATCTTTGAAAGATGCAGCCTACGGGTTCCCTTTCGAAACAAAGAACAATTCAAAAATGTTTTTTGTTGGTGTGTAACGTGTGTTTGGGGATGGGTCTTGAGGTTTCTGTTTCAGTTTAGCCGTTAGGCTTATAGGGAGCTGGTGCGTTTTTGTTTTACTTCCCGATGCGGCTATGCAGTTAACCCCTGCGAGCTAAGGACAGAGACGGTTAGAAGCGAAGGAGACCGTGAAATATGGTTTGGAATAAACTGTATTTGGCGGATGCATAATCCTTATATTTGCGAAAGCCGCTTCTAATTGAACTCAGCAACATGGGTTAAACCATAAAAATAGATGCAACTCCCCATCGACGAGATGCGGAGTGAAGGGTTAGCGACTTCGCAAATACATGCGAACGTTACGATGACACCATGCATAGGCCAAACAAGCAACGACGCGTAACAACACGAAAAATATTATATGTGATAAGTGTTTCATCAAACGCCAAACAAACACTACCTATGGCCTGAAACATGCCACGCTGTCTGGAGGATGGCTCGGCTTGAGAGCCGAAGAAGGGCGCGGCAAGCCGCGATACCGCC
>PLSP01000066.1:3538-3683 GCA_003165195.1 Candidatus Bathyarchaeota archaeon
TGTGGGAGATGTAGGGTTAAGGGCCTGGCTTCCTCTTCGCTGGTGAAGCTGAAGTTGCCTGAAATGGCACGCCACAGAGGGTGATAGCCCCGTAAACGTAAATCAGAAAGAGTTGAGCTAGAGTCCCAGACTACCGTACCATGGC
>PLSP01000105.1 GCA_003165195.1 Candidatus Bathyarchaeota archaeon
AATATTTATCTGATTAGCTATAAGTCGTCGTTTGCCATTCCTCGCGCAATCTCTGGGGAGTAAAAGTCAAAAACTGTTTTTCCGAAAAACTTTTCTTTACGGATTTTAAGCGCTTCAGCAAATGCTTCATTGACGCGAACGAATTTTCCTTCTTTATCTTTATAGAAAATTATGATTGGCGAAGAATCAATAATGAGGTTAAGTTCCTGCTGCTCTTTTTCTAGACTTTCCTCCGTTTTCTTACGTTTAGTAATATCTATTGCCAACCCTCTAAGACCAACCATCTTGTTTCCAGAAATACGTGGCGTTGCAGTGATAAGTGCAGGAAAAGTAGTCCCATCTTTACGCACGAACGTATACTCAGCGGAAACATAACTGCCTCCGGCAAATAACCGCTGAATGTTTTTCGTTGCCCTTTCTTTATCTTTAGGGGCAATGAACTGCAGGACATTCAATCCTTTTTCCAGCTCCCCATGAGAATAGCCAGAAATCTCAAGAGACCTTTCATTGGCAAACACTACATGCCCAGTTATGTCGGTTTCAAAAACAATGTCCGGCAAACAATTTGCCAGTTCTCGGTACCTCTCCTCGCTTTCACGCAGGATCTCCCCGGTCTTCTTGTTTTCAGTTACATCTAAGAACATGCCCTGCACTGCAGGCTGTCCATCATAGTAAACTCGATTTGCGAGTGAGCTCAGCCAGATTATCGAGCCGTCTTTTCGCACCGCCCGAAACTCGAAACTTTTTTCCGCAGGTTCGCCCCGCAAACGGTTTTCCATGCGCTTAAAGAAAACATCCCTGTCCTCAGGATATACCAAGCCCATGATTCCTGCGGGAGAAAGCGACGTTAACTCTTGAGATGAATAGCCCAAGATTTTTCCAAACGCTCCATTTGCAAAGACTATCCTTATCGGAGCTGTTAGCAGAATTGATATTCCTTGAAGTGAGTTCTCGACTAGTGCATGATACTTTGACTCTGATTTGGCAAGCAGTTCTCTTGACTTCTTTCGTTCAACAATCTTGTTTATTGCGTCTGCTAATTCGCAGTAGACTGTTTCGGGAGAACCATTTTTGTCGAGGTAACGGTCAGCGCCAAGATTCAAAGCTTTGACTGCAACGTCTTCTCTGCCTTTTCCAGTAAACAATATAAAAGGAGTTTCTCTGTGTTGCTCTCTGAGTTCTCTTAGAAATTCTAAGCCATTTTTCATGGGCATTTCATAATCCGAAACAATAGCATCATACGTCTGCTTTTCCAATTTTTCGAAGGCTTCATCAACGGAGGTGGCATTGTCAATCTCAAAATTGTTCTCCATCAATAGTATTTGTTTCGAAACTTCTAGAAGAGTCTGGTCATCATCAACATATAAAATACACAAAGTATCCTTTTTTTCAGAAGTTCCCACTATAAATGCTGGTTGAAAAGTAGTTTCAATTATCTTTAAATTTGAATCTTGACGAGCATTTGCTCCGCTCATGGTCGAAAGTGGTTAGCGTTAAACTAAAAAGAGTTACGAATTCTACATACTTACACCAAATTCAGTACATAAAATTAAAGTTGCCAGCGCATCGCGCAAATGATTATTAGCTGAGTGCGGCAAAACCTTCCAAGACCAACTCGGAGATGGAGCGACACAGAGATACAACGCACCATGAAACAAAAGGACATGAGAGTAACAACTAGGTTCAAACCCAACAGAATCTGCTATGTCGAATGAAATGCGAGTCACAGAGAATTTGAATGTGACTTTTCAATTTAGGCTGCTAACTCTCAGTTGACAATCCGGAAAGCTTTCTTTTTTTTATCATCCGCCGGGGAATCCGTGAAAAGGCGTGTTTTCCCAGAGCAGTTTCCACCAGTCTTCCACAGTTATAGTTTCTCCGTGAACAATTATCTCTAAAACCATCTTTAGCATAGCGTGGTGTCTGATTTCATCGGCTAACACCTTCCTAAACCAGGAAGCTGTAGACTACCTCAGAGCTTACTTTGAAAGCCGAAGAAAAGGCAGCCCAAGAGGCAGAACACCGCCAGAAAACATCAGAGATGATTCACTACTTATCCGAGACGGCCACAGCAGACACTCACGTCCAATAACACCTGCGCGCCTCTATGGCATAATTCATAACCTCTACATAGAAGCAGGATTATTGACCAGCAACCCTCTCGGAAGATGCTGCGACCTATGCGCTCACAGCATACGCAAATTCTACCGCACACAAATGGCATCTCTAGGCGCAGACCGCGACTACATCGAATACCTAAGAGGTATATACATGGCATCTGGCCTTAGCATAAAACCAAAAACCGAGTAAACAAACTTGACGCACTCAAAGAAATAATCCGCGCATGGGGACTCAACCCAGAAGAATTCTTAACTCGCGATGCAATGAGAGAACCAAACCGAACCGTAATCGATCGCTCAGAAATAGAAAACCAACAACTAAATCAACTGACTTCAGAGTTAAAGCAGCAAATGCTCAAGGAATCCGTTAAAACAAACCTGAAAAAAGGATAAACTCAAGCTGGGCGAAAAGTAGCCCGGGAGAGATTCGAACTCTCGTCAGGGGGTCCAAAGCCCTCTATGCTTGACCACTACACCACCGGGCTGCGAAGCTTTTTGTTTGATGCCAGTCTTTATGGACGATTTTTTTCCTAATAAGCGTTCTTGCGGAGGTGTACTAATATGTGCATTGCTTGAATCAAAAGGCAGGCGGCTGAGGCTCTAGTCTTTTAATTTTCCTCGACGGAAGCTTCAGGATAAACATTTTACGCAAAATGGATTAAAGAAGTTCTGTTTAAGTTGACATTTTTTGCATAAATTCAGTGCTAGAAAACGATTGATTTTTAAGCAGTTAGATATTGTTTCTTCCATCCCCATTTTTGCTGCATGAACTAAAATTCAAGTGTATTGTGTGCAATAACTTTATTAATACCACAAAGCTTAAATACTTAGTTAATAACTCTGCTTGTTTGCGCGGGCCGAATGTACTGTTTCTAGCCCAACATTGGACTATGGTGACGGTTCTACGCATATCGAAATGAGGTAGAATATAAAGTGAGTAAAAAAGAAGTAGTCAAATCCGCACAACGTACAACAGATAAGTGCCCAGAATGCGGCGGCGAAAACTTAGTTCACGATTATGACACCGGAGAAACCGTGTGCGGCGACTGCGGATTAGTCCTCTACGAGCAAATGATGGATAAAGGGCCAGAATGGCGCGCGTTTACCCAAGAAGAGAAAGCTTCAAGAAGCCGAGTTGGAGTACCCACATCTTACTCCGTTCACGACAAAGGATTATCCACAGCAATTAGCCAAGTAGATCGAGACGCTTTCGGTAGAAAACTTCCACTGTCCACACGTCTGCAAATGTGGCGTCTCAGAAAATGGCAGATACGAAGCCGAGTACACTCATCCGTAGACAGAAACCTGGCTCAAGCCATGGCAGAACTCGACAGGCTCTCAGACAAAGTCTACATTCCACCGCCAATTAAAGAAAAAGCAGCTGTAGTTTACCGCAAAGCCCTCGACAAAGGCTTAGTCCGTGGAAGATCCATAGCAGCCATAGCAGCCGCAGCGCTTTACGCAGCGTGCAGAGCAAGCGGAACACCTAGAACACTACGAGAAATAGCCGAAGCAAGCCTTGTTGACAAGAAAGACGTCGCAAGATGTTACAGGCTACTGCTACGAGAACTTGACGTACACATGCCTATTGCTGATCCATTAACGTACGTGTCTAAAATTGCTGAGAAAACTGGAATCTCCGGAAAAACCCAAGGCGCTGCCATACAAATCCTGCGGGAAGCAAGACGAAGACGCGCCGCTGCCGGAAAAGATCCGATGGGTTTAGCCGCTGCAGCCCTATACATTGCTTGCTTACAGAACAACGAGAAAAAGACGCAGAAAGACATTGCTGAAGCTGCCGGCGTAACTGAAGTAACCGTGCGCAACCGCTACAAAACACTTAAAAAACAGTTGAATTTAGAGCTGCCTGATTAAGGCACCTTTTTTAGTTGAGTATCAGTTTCTTCTTTTTCTTTTTCAGGTTCGTCTTCTTTTTCAAGTTCCAAAACTATAATGCCAATGTAGCCGCATTCTTCACAATAATATTGTTTAGGAGTTAACCAGATCGCTAAGCTGCTTGCCAACCTGATTTTTGGGCTGCAACATCTTGGACAATAAATCTGAGTTATATTACGGTGCTTCACGTGCTTGAAGACGTCACGTATATCGTTTAAATTTGTCATTAAACGCAGCCCTACCGTAAAAGAAGCTTATTGCACTTCAATATTTTCGGTTGCATAACCCATTTTGATCAAGAATTCGCGTATTCTGTCCCTATGGTCGCCCTGTAGCATGATTTGACCGTTTTTGCTGGTTCCGCCGCAAGCGCAGTAGGTTTTAAGTTTTTGTGCGACACTTGCTAAATTGATGTTTTTATCTTCCATGCCATCAATAACGGTGGTTGGTCTTCCGAATTTTCGTGTTTCAAGTCTAACGCGGATTCTCTGTTGCTCTTTCTCGATTTCGCCGCAAACGCATAAATCCTTAGGGAGCCCGCATGTTGAACAAACTTCAGCCATTGATACTCACCAGTTCAATTATCAACTGAAATATATAAAAGTTTCAAACGTAGAATTCGGATTCCAAGTATGGTTTGTAACTGGAAAGGGTTAATTAATTTCTCATCTGCCAAACCTTTTTGAAGTTGATATTTTATGGCAATCGCTGTTGAAAAACTTCAGCGTTTTGGCTTAACCAAAAACAAAGTGTAAGCTAACTTTGCATTGTTAGAAACGCGTTTATTAACGATTGAAATTGATTTGGAGAGGTGGCCAACTCGCTCAGTCAACTTTTGCAAGCAATAGCTTTAGCGTTATTTGGGCATTCGATAAATCCCTGGCTTCTCAACTATGGAATCTAAAATAAACGCGCAAAATGCATGGCTGAATGTTGTAACGGAAGCGGCGTTACAGCCAAAAAGGGTAAGCTGCCTCTTTTATGTTTTAAATGTTATTCGTTGCCATATGCTTTGAGAGTTCAGCTATTTGGATTCTAAACTTGTCGTTCATTTTTGTGAAGCGCATAGCGGCTGAGGGGTGAATAACTTCCAGATATTTTATGCCCTCTAACCTCGGAGCCTCCTTCGCTGAAGCACCAAGAAGCACAATTATTTCTGGTTTAATCATGCGTATTTGCATATTTAGGTAGGGCAAGCACGCTGCTACTTCGTCGGGGTAGGGTTTTCTGTTCTTTGGGGAGACATGCTTAACTATGTTAGTTATGAAAACATCTTCACGTTTTATTCCATTTTCAGCTAACACTTTAGTAAGGTATTTTCCTGCCCTTCCAATGAATGGTCTTCCTGTTTCGTCTTCCTCAGCGCCTGGGTTCTGTCCCACCAGCATTATATTCGCGTTTAGTGGGCCTTCGCCGGGCACACAGTGTTTTGCTTCTTGCCAAAGCCTGCATCTTCTGCAGCCGCAGATTTGGGAGTTTAATTCTTCCAATGCCAATGTATTCGCCCTGTTGTAGGCTAGGTACAATCACACAACCTTAAAAAAACCACTCCATTACTAAGGATCTAGTTCTTGCCCCCGTTTTGCAAGAGTAAGCATTAGTTTTAACTGAAGGAAAAATAATGACACAGGAAGAAACCATATCCGAGTCGATAGTAGAGGCCGCAGCTCGCGTTCTACTACGAGTCGCTTTCGTTTTTGAGCCACTAGCGCCAACAGCGATAAACGTTCTTATGAATCAGCAACTGCACAGGTTCAAAGAGTCGGGGGCAATTGGCAACTACAAAACTCACACAAAACGGCTAGGAAAGTTCCATTACCGTATCGAGATGAACTTGGAAGTAACTGGTATGCAAACAATTCATCTTTTGAGTAACATGTTCCCAAATCAACTAAGCAGATTCAGGAGGTGGTTCCATGACTGAAATGACAGAAAAGAAAGGCAAATTGAAGGTAACATTAGAGGTTGAAGTAAACGACGAATTGATGGCTTTGGCTAAAGATGCGATGGAAAAGATGCCGATGAAGATGCAGGAAATGATGCGCGGGCACGGCGAGAAGAAAGAAAGCATGTAAGAAAAAACTAACGGCTATTGATGTCGTTATTCCCCCTAAAATTTTTAGGGCTTTTTACTATTTTTCTAAATCAGCTTTCGATTCCTTTAAGTTGCTGATTCTCTCAAGAACCTTCGCAATTAATTCATCCCTAATTTGGTCTCCTTCCACTTCAGCGGCCGCTGGATCATTCACTCTTAGTTTATGCGTTTCAACATGAGCTTCAATTACCTCGCTCATAAGTTTAACATTAGGAATTAGCAAAATCCGTGCCCCACAGGAACATGTAATTACAGGCTGCTGTCTGTTGCCGCTTGTTTCGTTCTCAGAAATGTGAACGTTCATTCCAATTCCTTCTTAGATTTTCTTTCATAGCTACAAGGTCTCTTTAAAAGATTATTCCAAATTTCTCAGCAATTAAGGCAAGAGATCAAAAGCAGTTTTACACAACATTTTGCTTCAATAAACGCATTTTTACAAAAAGATTTAGTTAGCTACCTTTTAGTCTTTAGAAACATTTTATAGCTAAAACTCAATTCTTGTTTTTGATCATGTATGAAGTTTTTAATTGTTCAAAAAGTTAAACGTGAAGTGCCGATAGAGAAATGGGCTAAGTTGCTTCCGCTTCAATTCAAATACTTCGACAAGTTGGAGAAAGAAGAGACGCTTGAGGTATACTATCACCTCATCGGTCAACAGGGAAGCATGTTAGTTGTGAATGTTGACTCAGATGAGAAGCTCTCAAGAGTTATAGGACAAGATCCTTTGTTTTTTGAGTGCGACCGCGAAATTTATCCATTGACGACGCGCCAGACTCATGAGAAACAAATAAAAGAACTTTTGAAGCCATAAACGGTGGTCTTAAGTATGGGATGTCACGGCGGCTTCAACCTCGACGAGGCAACGAGGCGTTCATGGTATAATCCAGATGTTATACTGCAGAATCTACACAGCGGCATGACTTTTGCAGACGTTGGCTGTGGGGACGGCTTCTTTAGCATTTTAGCAGCCAAAAAAGTAGGTGATAAAGGTGTGGTATACGCTGTCGACATTGACTCTTCAGCGATAGCAAAGTTGAAGACCAAAGCAAAAGCCGAAGGCCTAAGAAATATCGTTGCAAGAGCTGGCGCAGCTGAAGACATTGTTTTCTGCAAGGCCTGCGTTGACTTCGTCTTCTACAGCATGGTTCTCCATGACTTCACGGACCCAGAAATAGTGCTTAGAAATGCCAAACAAATGATAAAACCAAGCGGTCAACTTTTGGATTTGGACTGGAAAAAAATGGAAAATGGTTTTGGCCCACCTGCTCAGATTAGGTTCAGCGAGGATCAGGCGTCGGGATTGTTGCGCAATGCGGGCTTCCAAGTTGTGGACGTTAGGGATGCTGGAAGCTATCATTATGTTGTGTCTGCTAAGCCTCTGCCTTGATTTTCATGCTTGTTCTGCATTAACGTAGAGTTCAAGCAGGTCCTGTTTGAAGCGTTCAGGCTGGTTGAGGTAGGCTGAATGAGACGCTCCACTATACACGAGCAGTTTGGCGTTGGGGATTTTATTGGCTAAGGTTCTCATTTCTTCTCCCGAAATGAAGTTGTCGTTTGAACCCCAAATTATGCGTACAGGAAACTTGAATTTACTATAAACACTGATCAAATCATTATTCAATGCTCGGGCTGGAGCAATTAACAGCAGTCCCTTAACAGGCTTCTCTGATGCATACCTTAAGGCTATGTTTCCGCCTATACTAGCACCGACCAGCACAGGATCAGTTTCGCCAAAAACGTTCTTGACCGCCTCAGCCACAACCGAAACGTTAGTTTGAGGGTCTCTGGTTTTAGGTTGACAATTGCTTTTCAGTCCATACGGCATGTCCAAGGCTAAAAATGGCACATGTTTCTCAACTAACAAGTCAGTAACTCCGATGCTGTGCCAAACATCTATTGTGTAGGATAAGCCATGCAAAAAAACAATTGGGATACCGGGCACATTTGAGTAGAAAGCTTGGCATTTATGTCCTGCCAAAGACATTGTTTTTTCCATAAACTTAGGTAAAGCTTCGTTTCTAATAACTTTAACATAAAGCTTACCGTTTGCTGCGAAAAGAATAATAGCTTTCCTGAGCCACAGTAACTGGTGATTTTTTGTCTGTCCAAGTCGGCGATAAAGCGCCAGATTTCACGCTTCCCTCCCAAATGGGCGATAAGGTAACGCTCTCCGAGTACGTCGGCAAAAAAAACATAGTTCTTTACTTCTATCCTAAAGACGAGACTCCAGGTTGCACCCGAGAAGCTTGCAGTTTCCGCGACAGCTATCAGGAACTGGCAAATTTGGGTGCAGAAGTTTTAGGTGTAAGCGGGCAAAGCGTGGAGTCGCATAAGTCTTTTGCAACCCATCATGGCTTGCCCTTCATATTGCTAAGTGACGAAGAAAACAAAGTTCGTAAACTCTACGGCGTCCCCTCAACGATGGGTTTCCTTCCAGGAAGGACCACCTACATAATCGATAAAAAAGGTATTGTCCGCCACATTTTCAACTCCCAAACTCAAGCGGAGCGCCATGTTGAAGAAGCAAAAAAGACGCTTGAGCAGCTGGAGAAGGAAGAGAAAGCCACCGCTTAATGGAGAGCGCACATTGCTGAATTTGTACAATACCTTAACAGGAAAAACTGAGCTGTTTAAACCTGCAGAGGGCATGAACGTTAAAATGTACACTTGTGGCCCATCTACTTATCTGCAGCCTCACATAGGAAATTACCGAACTTTTCTCTTTGAAGATACCCTTCAGCGCTACCTTGAGTATATCGGCTACAATGTAACGAGGCTAATTACCTTAACCGACGTAGAAGACAAAGCAATAACTCAAGCAAAAAAAGAAAACCTAACCGTTGAGGAGCTGACAAAGAAAAACGAAGCCATCTTCTTCGGTGACTTCAAGCTTCTAAAAATAAAAACGCCCGACTACTCTGTCAGGGCCTCCTCAGCCGTAAACCAGGCTGCCATGTTGGTTACTCAGCTTCTCGATAAAGGATACGCTTACTGGTACAAGCATGAGGGAGCAATGAACGTTTATTTTGACCCGTTAAAGTTCAGTGGCTTTGGCAAACTAGCACACCTTGACATGAACAAATGGCCCAAGAAAAGGCGTCGTTTCCACATGGACACTTACCCGGGCACGCCGTGGAATATGGGTGATTTTATTCTTTGGCATGGCTGTGGGTTATATAATGTGTGCTATGATACCCTCATAGGCAGCGGCAGGCCAGCTTGGAACATTCAAGACGCCGCCATTGTAACCCAGCACCTGGGCTTCCAAGTTGACGTTGCCTGCGGAGGAATCGACAACGTAGTTAGGCATCATGATTACACTTTGGCGATTGCGGAATCCGTTAGCGGCAAACAATTCTCCCGCTACTGGCTACACGGCGGACACCTGTTTGTGAACCACAAAAAAATGAGCAAAAGCACCGGCAACGTCTACTACACAAACGACATCTTAGCAAAGGGCTTTAGCGGCGACCACCTAAGATTCTTCCTCACATACGCCCCATACAGAGAAAAACTAAACTTCACCTTCGAAAAAATCGCTGAAACCTCCAAAAAACTTGACTCACTCAAAAACATGATCAAAGACATGCAAACATCAAAAAGCGAACACTCAGATTCAAAAGCTCAAAAACTTGCCAAAACAGTATTGCCAGTTTTCGAAAGCACCATGGATAACAATTTGGACGTAAAAACCGCTTTTGACAACATTTATGGAGCAATCACTGAGTTGCAGGGAGCTGCGTTGGGTTCGGAAGACATAAAAAGTTTGGTGGCTGATTTGCGAAGAGCCGATTCAGTTCTGCAATGCATTTTCTAAAGACAGCTTACACTAAAGTGCCTACGACTTTGACTCTTTGGAGGTTTTCTTCTTTATGCGGAGCCATTTCTAATTCTTCAGTTAGATCTCTGCCTGCTTCATGCATGCCCAAATGGTCGCCTTCAATCCAGAAATTGCTCTCAGAAACGTCATAGACTTTGCCTTTGTACACTAAGTAGGCTGGTTTTCCGTTTTTTCCGTTGTTTTCTGCGAGTTCTTTCTTTGTAATTTTTTTAAGTTCAGCCATAGAAACACCTTCTTTTACAACTAAAGTTGGCGATTTACTTTAAAATGTTGCGGCTCAATTCCTGTTGCTGCCGCCTGAATATGTCTGGTATGATGCGTTGATGTTTATGTCGCCAATGTTTGTTTGGAGATTTACATCGAAGTTGTTGATGGAGGGGTAGTTGTATGATTCGAGGGGAGATTTGCTTCCTGAAAAGCCATTGAGATTGGTGTTTATTTGTCCAGTTTGCGTTTCCGAAGTGATTTTTGCTCCAACGGTGTTATCGATGTTCATTGAAAGGTTCTCTGCCCCAGTGTTTGTGGTGGCGTTAACTTGGGTGTTTCCTTGGAGGGTTTGGTTTTCAGCTACGTTGATGTTTACGGCTCCTGTTGTGGTTTGCAGGTTAACTGTCTGGTTGCCTGAAACGTTTGCTTGGTTTATTTGGAATGAAACCGCGCCAGTTGTTGTTTCCAAAGATACGCCGCCTGCCAGCATTGAGCCATTTTCTAAGGCTACTTGAACGGCGCCTGTTGTTGATTTCAGGGTTAGCGAATTAAAAATGACCGAGCCTTGCGTCGTTAACGTGATGGTTCCAGTCTGGGTTGTAACGTTAAGGTTGAGAGTGATGTTGGGGCTTATGTAAACCTGGCAGGTTACAGCCACTGAGTTGGATAAAGCGTTTTGACTGTTTGTTGTTAACTTTGCTGACGCAGTTAACGTGTCGCCTGCGGTTTGGTTGCTAAAACTTACCTGGACAGGATCAGCGCGGTTAAACATGTTTGTTGAGCCCTGTGCCGAAGTAGCAAGCATCAAGGTTTGACTAGGCGAATTTTGAATTAAGAAATTTGCAACATCGCCTTGCAAACTTAGATTTATGGTGTTAATGCCTGTCTGGTTTACAGTGTTCACCTGATTAAAATTCACATTATTCATCGGCAAAAGAACCACTGCGCCAACAATTGCCGCTACAGTTACTATCGCAATTAAGATTAGGGCGGGCAATAGAAACCGGGTTGTCTTGGTCTGTCTTGCTGGCGGCTTAGGCGGAGGTGGAGGAGGAATTGGGTGAGAGACAGCTGGGGCTCCGCACCATTGGCAGAATCTGTCGACGTCTTCAAGTTTGGCGCCGCATCTTTGACAGTAAGGCAACACTGAAACCTCAGGCTACAGGTGCCCTTGAAAAATTTAAGCGTTACCAAACTAAGCCTTCTTCTCCATTAGAACAGCTGGACTTCAACTGCCGTCCGCCCAGCCAGAGAGGGACGCTCAAAATCCTTTGCTACTCAAACAAAGTATTCCATAAACCAATTCAATCTCTAAACCCAACAAAAGCAACCAAACCATCTCTACCCTACAGAGTCTGCAGATAAATTAAAGCTCTCAACTAAAAACCAAAGCCTAACAGGTCAGCACACAAAAGGTCTTTTTTCGCTATTTGAATAGAAGGCAACAGTAAACGCTAAGGAACGCCATTCAACGCCAAAACACGCAGGACCACGGGAAAAAACTTTTAGGCACGCTACAGCACGGGAAAACACGCCAAAACACGCAACCTGCCAACGCCCCAAACCCCAAACCAGAAAAGCAACGCAAAACGCAAACAAACAAAAAGCCAAAAAAAGAAAAAAGCTGTTGAAGCCCAAGCAGGATGGAGAGGTCTGCTATCTAAAACAGTTTTCAACAAACAAATAGGTGAACTCAAACCAGCCTATTCATAGAGGGAAATGGAAGTTATAAATTTAATAGGGCGACAACATAGATGAGATTCAGTTTGGTTTGCAATGTCGAGGTTCAAGCAGTTAGGACTGATTCAGCAGCTCATGGGCAGAAAAGAGCTTATTCGAAACATAGGCATAATAGCTCATGTTGACCATGGCAAAACCACGCTTGCCGACTCTTTGCTGGCAGGTGCAGGCCTTCTTTCGACTGCGATGGCTGGCACCGCACGTGTGCTGGATTACCTTGACGAAGAGCAAAAACGTAAAATAACCATAAAAACGGCCAATATAACCTTGCCTGTCAAAGTCAACGGCGACCAATTCCTTCTCAACCTTGTCGATACTCCGGGGCATGTGGATTTTACGGGCAAAGTTACAAGAGCCCTGCGCGTTATCGATGGAGCCGTCGTTGTAGTGGATGCTGTGGAGGAGATTATGGCTCAGACCGAAATTGTAATGCGGCAAGCGCTTGAGGAACGTGTTCGGCCGGTGCTTTTCATAAACAAAGTTGACCGCTTAATCACCGAGTTGTTGCTGAGCGAGGAGCAAATACAGGCTAAACTTGACCACATCGTCGGCGGTTTTAACGACCTGATTGACCTCTATGCTTGCGAGGCTTTCAAGAGCCAATGGAAAATCGATGCTTCAATGGGCAATGTTGCTTTCGGGGCGGCGCTTCATGGCTGGGGCTTCACCCTGAGGATGGCAAAGAAGAAAGGCATCAAATTCTCAGACATAATAAAAACCTATCAAAAAGGCGAAGAGAAAAAGCTCAAAGAAACCTTACCTGTCTACGAAGCTATTTTTGAGATGTCTGTCAACGCGCTTCCCAACCCAAAAGAAGCGCAGGCTTACCGGATTGAGGAGATTTGGGATGGACACGTGGAGTCACCCGTTGGAAAAGGCCTAACTCAATGCAGCGATGAGGCACCGACGGTTTTCTGTGTTACGAACGTGCATTCCGATGGAAACGGTAGCACAATAGTGACAGGTAGGCTGTTCTCTGGCAATATTAAGAATGGTGACCACCTCCATCTGGTGGACGGCTTGGCAGAAACAGAGGTTGAAGAGGTGAGTGTTGATATGGGTTCTTTTAGGGAAGAAGTTGGCAACGTTCCTGCAGGCAATTTGGCGTCGTTGACACTAACAGGCAAAGTTAAGGCGGGTGAAACTCTCGTTGACGTCGCTCATAAGGCTGAAATGGTTCCCTTTGAAGCCATAAGCTATGTTTCCGAACCTGTAGTCACCTTGGCGGTTGAACCTAAAAACCCCCAAGACATCCCCGTTTTGCTTGAGCAGCTAGAGAAGCTTTCAAGCGAAGACCCAAACCTCAAAGTGTTGGTTGATAAGCAAACTGGTGAGTACCTGCTAAGCGGCATGGGTGAGCTGCACTTGGAAGTTACAATTAACCAATTAAAAGCTGCCAGCGGCTTAGAAGTCAGTGTTTCTTCTCCACGGGTTGTTTACATGGAGAGCGTTGAAAAAAAGGGAACCGAGGCTTTAGCCAAAAGCCCGAATAAACAAAACAGTTTTTGGGTGCGAGTTTCGCCTGACGGCGGGGAAATTGAGGAACAAGCCGAAATCCTTAGTGTTGATGAACATCGTAATGCCCTTTTGGATTGCAGCGGCAAAACTGAGCCGCTCCCAGAGGCGACTTTGGAAGCTATTATCGGCGGCTTTGAATACGCTTGCAAAGCTGGTCCGCTGTGCGGTCAACCAACAAGGCATCTCAAATTTGAATTGATAGATTTCCAGTTAAACGGCGATTTCTCCTCAGCGGAGGTAATGCGGGGCATGGGCAAAGCAATATTCGGCTCGTTCCTCACCGCTGAACCCGTTTTGTTAGAACCCATCTACAAAATAATCGTAACAGTGGCAGCCGATCTTGCCAGCGAAATCTCAAGAATCCTCTGCAGCAGACGCGGCAAAGTTACCTTATTTGAACAGAGGGGGCTTCACACCGTTATCAGCGGCCAAATTCCAGTTGCTGAAACCTTCGGCTTCTCCAAGGAGATCCGCTCGGCAACCAGCGGCAAAGCATTTTGGCAATCATATTTTGACCATTGGGAAAAAATGCCTCAGAAACTCAGTCTGCAGGTTATAATCGATTTGCGTCAGCGCAAAGGGTTGTCGTCTGAAGTGCCTAAACCCGAAGTGTTCACGGAGTCGTAGCAGATGCAGCTTGGCTTAGCATTCGATTTGGATTTTTCGCTTTGCTGCGGGCAAGTTTTCAGGTGGAAAAGAGAGAGTAACGGTTGGTGGTACGGTATCGTCGGCGACAAAGTGTTCAAGATTCGACAATGCGGAGTTGAGTTGGAGTTTGAGGGCGTTGGCGAAGACTTTGTTAGGCACTATTTTGGTTTAGGGGACGATTTGGCTGAGATTAGCTGCTGCATTGCACAGGATGATTATGTGAAGGCGGCATTGCACACGTTTGGGGGCCTTCGGATTGTACGTCAGGACCCATGGGAATGCCTAATCAGCTTCATATGTGCAACCTACAAGAGTATAGCAGCAATCGAGCTAATGCTGGCGAAATTATCAGCCAAGTTTGGGGCGAAGTGGGTTTTCGACGACAAAGAATTTTACCTTTTCCCCAACATTGAGCGGCTGGCCTATGCAAGCGAGAGTGGATTGATGGAATGTGGTTTAGGCTACAGGGCAAAGTATGTGCAGGCAACAGCCAAAAGAATTCATGAAGAGAAAATAGACCTTGAGAGCCTCAAAGCCTTGCCTTATCTGGAAGCCCGAAAAAGGCTCCTTGAATTTCAAGGGGTGGGCTTAAAAGTTGCCGATTGTTTGCTTCTTTTTTCGCTTGAAAAAATGGAAGCTTTCCCTGTGGATGTTTGGGTTAAACGAGTAATACTAAACCACTACGCCAGTCTGCTGCCTGAGCCCTTTGTCAGGAAACTGTCAAGCCATGATTCCCTAACAAACGGTGAATACGAAAAAATTCGGGCTTTCGCACAAACCTACTTTGGAAAGTACGCTGGCTACGCCCAAGAATATCTCTATCATTATGAACGAACACAACGTTAAAAGACCTTAAACAGCAAGTTCTATCCTAAGTGGATGGATCATATAATGAGAGAAGGTAAACTTGAGCAACTAATCAAACAAAAAAGGGCTTTCTTAAGACAAGCTACCAAAGATTACTCATCAGGCGGCAACGATATGCTTGACGATGTTGAAGTAGCATTGAAAGAGGCTAAAGCAGAAATTGCTCATCGTCTCGAAATCACAAGTTGCTTACGTGAAGACGAAGGAGAGGCGGCTTGGCGTAAAGAGTGTCTCACACTGTATGCTGAGTGGCTTGAAAAATGGTTTGGCAAAACCTAACCCTGCATTTTTCGTTGATTTTTAGTCCTGTTTATGTTTTAATTGGTTAGTTGATTTCAAAATAACGGAAAATGTTTAAATCTAATCTAAAACAGCAATATTAAAATAGAGTGTAGTCAGCGGGCCCGTAGCTCAGTTAGGTAGAGCGCCAGACTCATAATCTGTCGAAAGACAGAGGAGATATCTGTTGGTCAGGTGTTCAAATCACCTCGGGCCCACCACAAAAACTTCAGAAGTTAGCACGGGTGAAGCGTTGCTGAATCATGCAAATCCAGCCTCAAAACTATCCACATTTATTAGAAGTCATCAGTTGGCAATCGGCTTATGGCTGATGTTTTTCGGGGTCGCTGACTTGTGGTTAGTTGTCCCCAACCTGTATGGCACTTTGGGGAATTGGCACGTCAATTTTTACGATTGGATCCTTTTTATGCCTCAGTGGCTTTTGCTTGTCCCTGTCCTCCTATTTATGACCCTCATCGGAACCTTAATGTTGAGCGTTTACTGCATCCGCGGCATTAAGGCGGGAAAAGTAGATGATAAAGAACACGCTGCGGTATTGGTGACGGCATTGGGATTCGCGTATCTTGTCGCAGGTGCATGGCCTCTTTGGACTCAGCTGTATCCTTGGCCCTGGCAAGAAGAAATCGCAAACTACGGAAACCTTCTAGTCCTACCTCTCTTCGTCGGCAGCGGCATCGCCTTCTTCATCGGAGCAGCTTCACTTTACCTTCATAGCAAAATCTACCACGCAGCTCTAAAGTAACCCATTCCGCTTTTTCAAATCGTTTTCTCTTTCCAAAAAGCATATACCTTCTCTAGCCTTAGAGATTTCAACTCAAAATAACGTTTTGTCAAAAAAAAGCCTAGAGAGTTAAGTTTTTTGGCGAATGCTTTTTGTTTGCCAACATTGCAATAATACATTACGTGACAATAAGTGCCTCTGATAACAAGCTTTGACCCCTGGCGTTCAGGCCTCTGTACATGCCCACCAAAACTCACCTTTAACCCCTACACTGGATGCGACCACAAATGTCTCTACTGCTATGCCTCAAGCTACATCCCAAACTTTGCCGATTGCCGACCCAAAAAAGACTTGCTCGCCCAACTAAGACGAGAGGCTGCAAAACTAAACGGTGAAACCATCTCGATTGCTAACTCCTCTGATCCATACCCACGTGCTGAAGCATCTGAGGGTCTGACAAGGCGCTGCCTCGAAATCTTTGCGGGGAACAACTGTAAAATTCAAATAATCACTAAAAGCAACATCGTCGCTCGAGACGACGACTTGCTCAGCAAGGTGCCCGCAATCGTTGCGTTAACAATCACAACCGACGACGACAACCTTGCAAAGCAGCTTGAGCCAAATGCGCCGTCGCCGTCACAGCGCTTTAGAGCAGCACAGGATTTAATCAAAGCAGGCGTCCCCGTCTCCGTACGCATCGACCCAATCATACCATTGGTAAACGACCTGCCGGAGAACCTCATTGCAACTCTTGCAAGCATCGGTGTCAAACACATTACGTGCTCAACGTACAAAGCTAAAGCCGACAATTGGAAGCGGCTCTCAGAAGCAATGCCGAAACTAGCAGAGAAAATAAAACCGTTCTATTTTGAGCAGGGTGAAAAAGTCGGCGGAAGCGTTATTTTGCCAAAAGAACTTCGCTTCAAGATTCTCAAAAATGTACGTGACTTGGCAGATTCTTATGGACTAAAATTTGGCGTTTGCAGGGAAGGTTTACCCCAGCTCAACACAGCTGCGTGCGATGGGTCATGGATAATGCCGAAACGGGAGGCGCAGTAGCACAGATGCAGAACCGTATTGTAATGCTGGCGGATTTTGATTATTTCTTTGCCCAATGTGAGGAGCTGCGTAATCCAACGCTCAAAGATAAGCCGGTTGTCGTTGGTGTCTACTCGGGACGCACAGCGGAAAGTGGAGCTGTGAGCACCAGCAACTATATTGCTCGAAAACTCGGGGTTAAATCAGGATTGCCTCTGTTCCAAGCTAAGCGCAAACTCGAAGGCACAGACGCAGTTTTCCTTCCCGTTGACCACATTTACTATGAGCAAATTAGCGACCGAATTATGGATATTTTCCGCGAGTACGCGGGCAGCTTTGAACAGGTCAGCGTTGACGAAGCTTACTTGGATGTGACCGAGCAGGTTAAAAGTAGCTTTGAGAAGGCGAAAGAATACGCGCAAAAAATTAAAGCCCATGTAAAAGCGGAAGTTGGCATCTCTTTCTCCATAGGTATCGGATCTAACAAGCTTGTGGCAAAAATCGCATGTGATAGCCAGAAACCCAACGGTTTAACAGTTGTACTCCCAGAAGAAGCTAAAGCCTTTTTTGCACCGTTGTCCATTGACCGCCTCTTAGGCGTAGGTAAAAAAACCATGGCGAAAATGGATTCGTTGGGCATAAAAACCATTAATGACCTGGCAGACTTTGATGTGCAAAAACTCATGGAGATTTGGGGCAAAGTCTTGGGAGTTTACTTTCACAAAGCCGCTAATGCCATCGACAACGAACCTGTGCATGAGTCAAGTGAAGCAGAATCAATTGGCAGAATCGGCACGCTAAAGCAGGATAGCGGCGAGTTGGCGTTTATTTTGCAGAAAACCGACGAGCTAACCGCCGACGTTGCACGGGAAGTGGCCGAGAAAAAACTATGTTTCAAACAGGTATCAATCTATGCAGTGCTGACCGATTTAACTTGCAAAAGCCGATCAATCACACTTGAGCAACCAGCGAAAGACGCAGAGGTAATCAAGAAAAACGTGAAAGATCTTCTAGAGAAGTTTTTAGGTGAAAGCCCCTTGGATCTTCGACGAGTCGGCGTTAAGGTTTCAGGTTTCAGCGGGGAAGAGCACCGACAAAAGCAGCTTACAAGCTTCTTCCAGTCGGGTTAGTGGGTAAGGCAAACTTTTTCTGCATGCAGACCCATTTTTTAGAAGGGAATTATTTTGTCTTGTGAGCCAAAGAAAAAAAAGTTGCCGCCTGACCAGCAAGCAATAGACCGTATTTTGCGGTGGGTCGTTGACCATCCAGGAATAATCTCTACTAACCCACAACTTACACTTGAAACCTACAAGCTTACCGTTGACGGGGAAGTGGAGAACCCTGTTGTGCTGGATTGGAACGGCTTCATGGCTTTGCATAGAACCTCCTCAACCAGCGATTTTCATTGTGTGGAAGGCTGGAGTGTGGTGAACTGCAAATGGGAAGGGGTGGCCATCCGGGAAATCGAAAAGTTGGTTAAACCAAGAGATGTTGCTAGAGCGGTGACGTTTGAGTGCGCTGACAACTATACTACTTCGCTTTTCCGAGAGGAACTAGCAGGCGACGAGGTGCTCTTAGCGTACAACCTCAACGGTGAGATGTTAGATGAGGGATTTGGTTTTCCAGTGAGGTTGATTGTGCCCAGCAAATATGCCTATAAGAGTGCACTTTGGGTGGTTCGTTTACGGTTTACACGAGGCAAAGAGCTGGGTTTTTGGGAGAGACGAGGCTATAGCGATGGAGCAGATGTTTGGAAGAACCAACGGTTTAACCACTGATGCACGCTGAAAACATTGTGGTTTGGAGACGCGTAGTTGCCATTTCTGATAACTTTAAAAATTGATATATTGCTAAACGGAAATAACCTTTATATGTGAGACCTTAACATTTTTCTGTTAAGGCCAAAAAAAAATGTCTACTGAGAAAGAAGATTTAAGATATATTTCCAGCTCCATTGTCACTGAAGAAGTGACTCCAAAAAGTTATGCAGTTATCGCAGTGAATGGTAAATGTTCAAACGAGCACTCGCAAAAACAACGCAAGGAAGAAGCCCAAAGAACTCTGTATCTAAACAGAATATAACTGAAATCTCGATTGATAATTAACTTTTTTGTAAGTTGAATTCTTTTATACTTGTTTCTTATCCGCATTGATCGAAGAGGTATGCATTGTGGACTTTACTGAAGCTAAACTCGGCAGAATCTTTATATTGCGGCTTCGCGAAGGCGAGGTCTTGCATGAAACAATCGAAAAGTTTGCCGCTGAACACGCGGTTTCAGGTGCGCTATGTTTCTTTTTAGGCGGAGCAGAAGACAAAAGCAAAGTCGTCGTCGGACCTAAAGACGGCAAAGCATGCACGCCTGATCCGGTGGTGACGCTTCTAAAAGGAGTACATGAATCCGTCGGGGTGGGAACAATCTTTACCAATGTTTCGGGCATTCCGAAGCTACACATGCATGCAAGCTTTGGAAGAAATGATTCAGCAGTCACTGGTTGCGTTCGTATGGGCGTTGAAGTTTGGTTAATAGGTGAAGTTGTTATTTTGGAGTTGGCAGGTTCCTTGGCAAAACGAGCCAAAGACAAAGATACCAGTTTTGAAGTACTGGAAGTCATCTAGGTTTGCGTTTGGTTCCCTACAAAGCGGACTAAGAAAAGCCTGTAACCATAGTTGCCGTAAAAAGAGCCGAAGAAGGGCTGGTCTTTAGGGTCGCCGAACATGTGGGTGTTGTAAATCATGGTTTCAACCTGCGTGTAATCAAGCGTTGTGTTAAAGAAGGGCTGATGCGGTCCAAAGTCAAAGAGAATAATGTATTTGACATTGCGTTGATAACACAAGTTAACGAGTTCTGTGATGTTGAAGTTGGGTGTGTATGCATCCACGGGCAAATATGGGTACTGCCAAATCTGGTCTTGCGACATATTGCTGGGCATGTAAAACCTAAACATATCTTGATCAAGGAGATTAAAAGCGCAAATAATTACTGCTGACTGGTTTTGGTCTAGATGGCCTGCTAAGTAGGTTGTAGCTTCTTGAATTGGAATGTGTATTTCGTCTCGAGCAGTCATGTTGTAGGCGTCATAAGTGCTGTAGGCGATTGTTGAAACGGCTATGACTATGAAAACTAGGGCGGCAAGCTTTTTCTGCCTTTCTCCGGCAATGCCCAAACGCTTTGGCTTCCAGCTGCGAAGTCTACCGTAGAGGAAGATGAGGAGGGCGGCTGCTGAAATACCTAGCAGCGGGAAAAGTACATCTACGTAACGCCATTGTTTGTCAGGGATGACGCTAAAGAACGCAAAGACGACGGCGAACCAGGTTAACAGGAAGATGTCTTCTCGTTTTCTGCGGTAGGCAAAAAAGACTAGCCCAGAGAAGCCTAGAATCATGATGGGCAGCGAGACTGGGTGGACAGCCGCGTAGGGCCAGGTCATTTCTATGAAGTAGAACACGGGGTAAAAGAATCGGTTGCTGTATGAGGGACGGTTTTCGCCGCCGACCTGCACAACATACCCTACAGTTTGGAATTTGGTCATGCCATTAAATTGGTAAACCATCAAAAACCAAGGTGCAATGACCAAGAACGCGATTACGAGGATGATAAGAAGTTTTATTAGGCTTATTTTCAGCCGTTTTCTTGCAAGAAGCAGTATGCTAACCGCCATGGCTATGGCTGCAACTAAAATCTGGTACTTCGCAAGGATTCCTACGCCCAAAATTAAGCCGCTGAAGATTAGCGCCTTGTTGCTGTTTTTTGTTATCCACTCATAGAAGACAAGCATCGTCAGAGTGAAGAAAAAGATGAGGATTGTTTCCAACATCGTGATTCTCGATAGCCACAGGAATCCTGGCATGACACCGAGGAGAACACTGGCGACCAAACCGATTTTTGGTCCGTACATGCGGTTACCGAGTTCAAACGCTGTCCAAAGCGCAAGCAAAGAAAAAATGACTGAAACCAGTCGTCCAGCTATTGCTGTTGCCCCTAAGACCTGTAGAAAACCTGTTGTTATAAGGTCAAAAAGTGGCGGATAATAGCCATAGGTTGTCATGTACAAGTTGGTTTGGCCTCGGGTTAAGAGCAAACCGCCCAAGAGATGAGGCATCTCGTCCCATTGGACAGACATATAACCCAGATTTAATGTGACAAAAAAACCGTAAACAACCAGAAAAACCAGCAAAGTCAGCCTGTACCGATGCTTCTTTATGAATTCAAGTGCTGAAGTCCGGTAATCAATCGATTTGCTGTTTGGATGCTGATCGCTAGTGCCAGTTGTTGCTGTAATGTTTCAGCGTCCCCTTAAAGATACCATTTAGTGATGTGCTTCTAAAAAGAGTTTACGTTAAATTGAAAAACGTGAGGTCTGAATTGTGTAGAGACGACAAAACCATAAATCTTTTTTTTGTTCTAGCTGACTTTTTTAGATAGATAACATCCGTTTTATTCGTTGAAACTCCTGCTCTAAATTCATAATTGCGGGTACAGGTTGACCGAATGGTTCACAATGTCCATCCACTATTGCTTTAGTTATTGCTTCCACGTTTGGACCTGCAGCATCTATAACGGTGTAACCTGAACCTATTTGTGGACCATAATGCGCGTCGGTTCCACCCACTCGTGAGAGACCAAGCCTCTGAGCGGTTTCCTGAGCTTTTTTTACGCTTCGGTTGAAGGGGAAAGCTCTGCCGTTTATTACTTCGATGGCGTCAAAAGTGTTGCAGACCTTGCCTTTTAGGGATCCTTTAAAGAATACAAAGGGGTGACAGGCAATTGCCACTCCGCCCGCCTTGTGAATTCGATCCACTGTTACTTCAGCGCTCAAGCCTCTGGGAACGAGCTCGGAAACGTTTAGGGCAACGATGTGGCCGTCGCTGCTGGAGACCTCCATGCCGGGGATAATGAGGAAGTCTTTGGTTTCTTTGGCTATTTTGTAGCTTCCTTCAAGAGTGTTGTGGTCAGTAACGGCGACTGCGTTCAATCCTCTTTTCTTCGCGTAGTAAACAAGGTCTTTTGGCGTAATCAACGAATCTTTAGAATAAGTCGTGTGGACGTGGAGGTCGGCTTTAATCTGCATGTTTAACAATTTCCTCTATTCCAGATGCACAGTAGGATAAGTTTACGCATCAAAGAAATCCTCTTCATCCTTAACCTGCACTTCAGTTACTTTTTTAAAATCCGGATCATCGCTTATTATCACAGCATTATTATAAAAAGCGGTTGCTGATATGAGGGCATCTGCTATTGGGATGCTGTATTTTCCCTTAAACTCTCCTGCTTTGATTGCTATTCTTTCGTCAACACTTATTTTTTTGAGATAGGTGGCGTGCTTTAGATCTTTAACCCGTATTTCGGCTAAATCAACTCTTTTTTCATGTAAATATTTGTTATAAATTTCGGTTAAAGTGATGACGCTAATGGCTGCCTCTATATCTCCATTTTCAATTTGTAGCAGTATTTTTTGCACTTTTTCCCAACCTTGCTCTTTTGAAAATAGTTTAATGAGTGGCTCAGTATCTATCAGCAGGCTACAGTTTTTTGGTTCTTTTATCAAATTCTTCTGTCCACTCCTTGCGCATATTCTTTAATTCCTCAGACGGTTTTCTGTTAGCAAATAACTCTTGGTCGACACCAGCAAGGGTGGATAGCTTGGGAACAGGAACCAGTTTGATAGTATTGTCTTCACTGACCACTAAGAGTTTTTCACCCTTGGTTATTCTTAGTCGCTTTCTTAGTTTTGAAGGTAGAGTAACTTGACCTTTTGAAGAGACAGTAACGGTTTCCGATTCAGCCAAAGATTTTCACCTTACTGATATAATGATATCTTACATTTATAATATTGTTGGATAAAATAATTACAACTTACTTCAACTAGATAACGATGAAGAAAATGAAGTTATTGTTTGAGCTGCATCCCCATTTTTGCCCTGGTACATGCCAGTTGCTCGTCCAACTTTGCTTCGTCGGCTTCGATTTTGTGGAACAGCGGCGTAGGCTTAGTTATCTTGTGACCTGCCTCAAGAGGGATCAAAGCTTCGCTCCATCGGCTTTCGCTTGCTTTGCCCGGTAGGTTGAGGGTTTGCCAAAGCTGCTCGGCCGTGCCAGGCATGAAGGGTGAAGAAACTATTGCCAGAGCCTTTACAACTTGAGTTGTCACGTAAAAGATAGTTCCAGCTTTTTCTTTGTCGGTTTTCATGAGGTTCCATGGTTCTTTGGTGTTGAGGTATTGGTTGCCCACTCGGCTCAACGAAATAAGCGTGGTGGCGGCTGACTGTAGCCAAGAACTTTCGATTTCCTTTGCAGCTATTTCGACCTTCTCTTTTATGGCTTGCAATACTGCCTCGTCGTCTTTGTCAAGTTTGGTCGGAGCCGGGATTTCTGCGTCAAATTTGCTGTTGATGAAGCTGAGTGTGCGGTGTATGAAGTTGCCGTAGGTGTCGTTTAGGTCGGCGTTGATTTTGTCGGCGAATGCTGCCCATGTGAAGTTGAAGTCTTTACTTTCCGGGCGTGTGGCAATTAGGAAAAAGCGCCAATAATCCACTGGGAACATTTCAAGGGCTTCGTCTATCCATATGCCGACGCGTTGGCTTTTGGAGGCTTTCTGGCCGCGGAACTGCAGGAACTCGGTTGCAGAGACATTCCATGGGAGGTTGTAGTCTTGGCCTGAAGCCAAAAGCAAAGCAGGTAAGATTATGGTGTGGAAAGGAATGTTGTCTTTGCCAACAAAATAGAGGGTTTTGGCTTGCTTGTTAAACCAGAACTCTTTCCATTTGTCAGGTTGACCTATACGTTGGCATTGCTCAATCGTCGCTGAAACGTAACCAAGTACGGCGTCAACCCAAACGTAGATGGTTTTACCTTCTGCACCTTTAAAGGGTGCTGGGATACCCCATTCGACATCGCGGGTTACTGCTCGAGGTTTTAGACCTTCGCGTATCCAGTTTAGGCTGAAGTTTTTGACGTTGGCTGGCAACTGCTGGTTTGTGTTGAGGTACTCGGTTAGGGGTTCAGAGAGTTTAGAGAGGTCAATGTACCAGTGGCGGGTTGTTTTTACTGTGGGTTTGTTTTTGCATATTACACAATAAGGCTCCACTAGCGTGGTTGGCTCTAATAGCCTGCCGCATAGGTCACATTGGTCACCTCGGGCTTTCTCGCAGCCACAGTAAGGACATTTACCTTCTACGAAGCGATCAGGCAAGAAACGCTGGTCGTGCTCGCAGTAGAGCATCTGGCTTTCTTGCTCGAAAATGTATCCGTTTTTTTGGATTTCAAGCAAAGTTTTCTGCACGAACTCTTTATGCACCGGGCTTTCAGTGCTCGTGTAATTGTCAAATGATGTATCCCATCGTCGGAACAGGTCGGCGACTCGGGCGTGGTTATGGTCAGTTAACGCTTTTGGGGTAATGCCTTGTTTTATGGCTTCAACTTCGATGGGTGTGCCATGAGTGTCTGAACCGCTCACCAACATAGTGTCGTCGCCTCGCAGTCTGTAATATCGTGCGGTTACGTCGGCGGACAGGATACTGCCGACTAGGTTGCCTAGATGGGGAGTGACGTTAATGTATGGCCAAGCAGATGTAACTAAAACCTTTTCAGGCAAACATATCTCCAACAACCGTTTAGCTCCGTCCCTATTTAAAATTACTAGCATATGTGTTTTTTAGTTGGAGCTTTGTGGCAAAAACTGTTGCTTGTGTTTCAAGTTGCTTTTCTGGTTTGGGGTTTGGAGCGTTGGCAGGTTGCGTGTTTTAGCGTGTTTTCCCGTGCTGTAGCGTGCCTAAAAGTTTTTTCCCGTGGTCCTGCGTGTTTTAGCGTTGAATAGCGTGCCTTAGCGTAAACTTCAGCTCTGATTTGTTTACTGATTTATGCTATTATCGTTTGTACTCTGCCGACTTTTCCGTCTGTAAGTCGCACTTTGATGCCGTGAGGGTGCGTCGAGCTGTTGGTGAGAATGTCTTTGACGGTACCTTCCGTTAAGGTGCCGCTACGTTGATGCTGCTTTAAAACGATTTTGACATGGGTGCCAATCTTTATTTGGCTTCGCAGTTGATTAGGTTCCATTTCATCCATACATGCATCGGACGCTTAAGTGTGTTCTCAAGTAAAAAAACTCAAAAAGTGGTGTTATCTGCTAGCTCTTTCGCTATTTTTTGACCGAAGTCATAACACGACGACAGGTTATCTTCATCGATGTCCTTGGATTCCAGTATTACTCCTGGGACAAATTTCATTTTTAGCGCAACTCCAAGCGCTAACTCTAACGTTCTAAGACATTCTTTTCCATCGTTGTAAGCTCCAGTAGATGTGAAGCAGCCACACACTTTGTTTCTTAGCGAGCCCCCCTTCGCGTAGAAAGCCAGTACTGTCTCGTCGAGGAATTTCTTAATTTGCCAAGCAATATTGCTATAATACGTTGGGGAACCAATGACTAATCCGTCCACTCCAATCAAGTCCTCTAGCGTGCAGTCCTCAACTCTTTTCAAAATCGCGTAAGCACCAGCCACCTCTGCGCCTTTTATTATTTGGTCAGCCATTTTCTGAGTTTTTCCTGATTTAGAAAAATATATGATGAGAACAGTCTTAGACAAACGTCGCACCACTTGTGAATTCAGCGCTAATGGAATTATAGCTTTTGCAATTGCACCTGATATTAAATTTATAATCTTGTCAGAATAGTAGTCATTACCCAAAGAAGGACCACCAAGTGAAAAACCATATAATTGTCCCTGTCGACCAATTAAATCAAGAGCCCTATTCTTCGGTCCTTTGCTTCCCAAGACCCAACGAAGATGAAGTACAGAGCCGCATCCGAGAGCTATGTCGCCTCGGCGTTGTAGCGCTTGAGTTTTCTGGGCCAACCAGCGTGTTCGGTGTTAAAGTTCCTGTTTTGGGTAAGGGATTTGTCGGCATTGTGGTCGTTGCACATGCGAATGGGAATCGGATGGCGGTTAAAATTCTGCGGCAAGATGCTGGCAGAGCGGATCTGCTTCATGAAGCATCAATGCTTGCTCAGGCGAACGCTGCAAGAGTTGCTCCACGATTTATTGGAGCAAGCAAAAACTTTATTGTTATGCAACTGATTGAGGGAGACTTGCTGCCCAATTGGCTTAAGGCAAACAGAGACCCAACGACAGTGAAGCGCGTTTTGAGGGACGCTTTGGAGCAATGTTGGCGGCTTGACGAGACGGGCTTAGACCATGGCGAACTGAGCAAAGCACCAAAACATTTACTCGTGGACAAAGATGAGAAAGTGTTTATTGTTGATTTTGAAACTGCTAGTACCAAACGGCGCGTGTCGAATGTTACCGCGGTGTGCCAATACCTTTTTTTAGGGAAGAGCTCGGCAGCTGCAGTTACGACTGAAGTTTTTGGCGAGAGAAACAGAACTGTTATGCTTGACGCCCTAAAAACTTACAAAAATGACAGAAATAGAGAAAATTTTGAGACGTTGTTAAGGATTTGTTTTGCTCGATACCCTTAGAGCGAGCCTATGAAAGTTATCCAGGTGAATACTGCGAATCCGAGACTATCTTCAATTGTTATGTCGCGACTTTGGACCCGCTGACTTTAAGCGGTCATGCCGAGGCATTTATCTCGAATCGACGTTACGCTCCAAATACAGAAAACGACGCTTAAGCTACAACTTCCAAGAGTCTGTTCTGCGACGTGGCTTGTTTTATCTCCAAAGCTATGCGTCTGCCCATGTACATGTTTTCGCCATATTTCAGGTAGGCGTAGGGCGAAGTGCCAATGCCAACGTTTGTTCCCGCAACTATGCGGGCGGAGATTTCAAAGGTGAAGATTTTTAGTTCGTCGGTGATTACGGTTTCAAGGCAAAAGGGCCCAATAATTCCTGGCGGCGCCAACTCGCGGGCTTTTTTATGGACGTTATCGCCCATACTCATCAGCTCAGGCAAAAGCGATTCGCGTGCAACCATAGGGAAATTGCCGACCACCGTGTAGGTGGGGTTAACATCAATCTCAAGTTGCTCGGCCGCGGGAATCTTGCCGATGGAATCCACGGCAGACTCATAACGCCTGTCCATAGCAAGCAGTTCAACGTCGTCTTGGAGAATAGAACTAAAGTAGCTAGGGTAAACGTTAACGCCAAGCGCATATTCTTGCAAATGAATTCCCGACAAATCATCCTCTTTAAGCATCCCTCGCTTCACGAGTTCGCCGAATTTTTTATGGAAAGTCTTAGGCGAATGGGCAAGGAAGTAGCCTCTGCCGCCTTTGGCGCCGGGCAACTTGGCGATAACTAAGCGGTCAATGTCTTCAGGGGTTTTGAAAGTTGCTGGCAAACGCAGTCCCGCTTGCCGCAACCATTCTTCTTGGGATTTGCGGTTCGCTTCCCAGTGTAGCAGCTGGCGATTACCAAACATCGGCACCATTAAGCTGTCAGTCAGCTCTTCAGTCCTTAAGTAAGCAGTAAATGACCCGTGGGGAATCAAAATGACGTTGAGTTTGCGAAGCCGTTCCTGCATCTTTTCGCTGAGTAGTTCGGTAAAGTCTTTAACGATGATTAAGTCGTCAACTAGGGGGTACTTATGGTACATTATAGCGTCTTTTTCTTTGCATAGGCATACGGTCCGGAAGCCTTCTTCTTTGGCGCCCTTGAAAATGTTGAGTGAACTATGTGAGCCCAGGGTACCGATCGCGAGTTTTTTCTGATCATAGCCTTCGACGATTTTTTTGACTTCCGCGTTGCCTATCACGTTAGCACATCCGCTAGCCTGCCTTCAGCGACTGCTCGCTTAATTTCCATGGCAACGCGTCTGCCGGGGCCAATCTCCATGCCGTATTTGTACTTCATGTAGGGCGAGGTGGGTTCAACGCATGGGCACCCGGGGACTCGTGGACTGACGTCGAAAACGTAAAATTCCAAATCTTTAGTGATTGCGCCCTGCAACGCGAACAATCCAATCATGCCAGGAAGATACTCTTTTTTGCAAGTTTCAACGAATTTTTCGGCTGCTTCAAAGATTTTTTCAATTTGGCTCTCCCGCATGGTGGCGCCCATATGCCCGATTTCAATGTTCTGCGTTGGAATATTCAGTTCCAGCTGCTCCTGTGCAGGCAGGTCCAAGACGCCGTCTAGATCGGTTTGAATGCGCCTGTCAAAACCAAGCAGATCAATTTCATCGGTTAACGGCGACCAAAAAAGGTTAGCGTTAAACTTGGCGCCTAGAATATATTCCTCAATTACCGCATTCTTCAAAGCCTCAGCCGTAATTATGCCTTGGCTTATACGTTTCTGTGCTGTCTCCTCATACTCACCAGGAGAGGAAGCATAGAAAAACGCTCGCTCTATCGCCCGTTGCTTTTCAGGAACCTTCACAATGACAAGCCGATCAATTTCGCTGGGCGCCTGAAAGGTTTTCGGCGTTACGATTCCGGCTTTCTGAAGAAGATACAACTGGTTTCTAGGCGTATTACGTTCTTCTGTGCGAAGCATGCTTCGGTTGCCCATCAGAGGCACAGAGAACTGGGTTTCGATCGCCTCATATCCCGCGTAGACGGCAAAGGATCGGTTGGGAACAAAAACCGTGTTCAAATCGATCAGCTGCTTGACGCATTGTGGGTTTGTTATGTCTGAGAACTTGTCTAGCATTACAATATGGTCGAAAATGTTTCGGTAGTATTTTGCATAGGTTTTTTCTCTGCCTTTTTGGCACACAACGACGGTTTGGTAACCTTCCTGTTTGGCGCCAGAGGCTATTTCAAGCGCTGAGTGGGAGCCAAGAACGCCGATGCAGAGTTCTTTGTGATTATATTTCTCTACTACCAGCTTTATTTTGTTGTGCATCATGTCTGTTCCTTCGCGTATTTCTTGTAATTGCTAATTACGTCTTTTAGTTCGGGTACCTTAAATATTCCCTGGCCTGTCATCTCGTTTGCAGCCGCCATGTACATGTTTTTGATGATTACCTTAAGTGCAGGGTCAAGTTTTGGAGCAGGTGTCTTAACCAGAGCTTTCCAGTCCGGTATGCATTTGGCTTCAGCTTCCTTCTTTGCTGCCTCAACCTCTGTGTACCAAGCAGTTTTCTTATAAAATTGTCGTGCAACCTCTTTACTAACATGTACGCCCTCGTAGGTGAATCTGCATTCGTCAAGTGTCCCCAAGACATCAACAAGCATGAGTTCTCTTTTTTCATCGAATGCTAGCTCGATTTTTCCATCTTCGTTCTTGAGCCTCGCCTTAGAAGCAACATCAGTTATAGTTTGGTCTGCAACAAGCAAAGCTGCTTTAACATTGGAAAGTTCGGTGTCAGTTAATCCAGCCATCTTCTGTGCTTCAGCCCAAGTGACATATCTGTCGGTTTCTTCAAGTTTTGTGCTCACGTCAAAGATGGGCTTAGAAAGTTGCTCGCCTGGTTTTGGGTAGTGATCTAAGCTGAGGTCTTGGATTGTCATTTTGCCCTGCTCCAACCGTCTAAAAATTGATGATCCCTCAGGTAAACCGTTACGATAAATGATTTCAAGCGGAATGAGGCAGCTCTTGAGCGCTGATGTGTACATGCCGTAATCATGAATTATTTTGGAGCCAACAACGCGGGTTTTAGGCTTGTACACGTTAACCAGGCTAACCTCCATGGTGTTAGAAGGTTGTTTAAGCTGGCTGAACTTGACTGTTTTGCCGTCTGCATCTACCAAACCGCGATAGTGGGTCTTGATGCCTTTTTTCTCTAGGTGTTCAAAACAGTAGGCACCCATGAGGCATAGCGCGGCTCCTTTGCCCTCTATGAGGTCAGGCATTTCGCCCCAGTCGAAAACGCTGTAGCGATCTGAGAAGATGAATTTGCCGACGCCCATCTGGGTAGAGGTTGGCTTTTTGATTATTTGTAGGTCTTTTACGCTGCCCAATCTTGTTAGCCTCTGTTGTGTTGGTTATTCTGAGTTTTCGCTTATATCGTTTTATCTAACGATCGCACTGTATTAAATCGTTGGCACTTAAAACTGGTTAACCCGCAGTTTTCCAAGCTAAAGAAGAGCCATATTTATCCAAAGATTCAAAGCCTAAACTAAAAAGCAACCCAATATAGCTGTTTCAAAACCCTGACCTTTAGGTCAGGGTCATTTAGCGACAATAAAACAGCAACAAAAATGAAAGTTATTTTAGTTTCTTTACTGATTCATTTGCTTTCTCAAGCTCTCTCTTCTTCGAGGCCTGATAATCCTTTATGCCCTCTGCAAGCGAGCTGTCCTCCAATGCCAAGATTTTTGCGACGGCGATTGCTGCTCCTTCAGGTACAATGGTAACCAGAGAGCCTATGCCACTTGGCACTCTTAGCGAAGAGTAAATGTCTGCTCCTCCATAGTTTTCAGAGTACGGTGGGCACGCGATTACGGGCTTTGATGAATTGGCGTCAACAAAAGCGCTTAAAGCATTCGAGCGACCAGCAACGGTTATGTAAACTGCTTTTTCCGCTTCAAACTCTTTGATAACTTCGAGAACTTTTTCAGGAGTTTTATGCGCCGAAGCAACCCGGAAAGTATAGGTCACACCTAGCATTTTTAAGTATTTGGCGATTTCACGAGAAAAATCCAAGTCACGCTCAGAGCCCATGACTATAACTGCTATTCCAGTCATACTTCTGCTCACTTGTAACAGCTAACCGAAAACAGGCTAATTAAGCAACCGATCAATTGTTGTTGCAGGCTGCAATCACATTTCTTTATTACGTGTTTTATACCCTTTTTCTCCAAGTTGGTTTTATGGCTGAAAGCATTCAGACTCCTAAAGAGTTAGAGTTACTCAAGCAACTGGTTGGAGATTGGTCAGTGGGGATAGCCATGAAGCTGGGAGAGGACAAGTTTGTCTCTGGCTGTGGCGATATGAATGCGGTTGAAATCAGAGACTTAGGGGTTAACTCTGAAATAGACACGCACATCGAAGGCTATGATGATTATTTTGAGAATGACCTTTGGACTTTTGATCGAGCAGCGGGTAAAGTTCATGTTTTTAGCGTTACCTCAGAGGGAGCTGTTCACGATCATGTGGGCAGCTGGAGAGACGACAGCACGATTGAACTAAGCTGGAGAGGCACATTTGAGGATCAAGAGTTAGAGGAGAAAATAGAGGCAAAATGGTTAAACAAAGACCAAATTGAAGTCAAAGAAACACATATTTCTTTAGGCAAAACAACCTTTACAACCGACTACGTTTTCAAAAGAAAAGAAAGCTCAACTCAGCAAAGTTAGCAGAACGCATTCTAATCGTTCTGCTGCGTCCTCAACTTCTTTCGTTAATCCTTCACCAAACTCCATACTTTTTGGCTCAACAAGAAGCAGAGCAATTTTTGCACCAGTTGCCTCCCTAACGTAATCGCAAAAAAGCCGCAACGGCAACAAATGAGTTGAAACAGCGGAATATCCTGTTATCTGGTCTGCGTTAATCAGGCTGGCTTCTCCAGGATTTAAACCTAAAAAGGCTGCATCAATTAGAAGCACATGTGACGGAGCAAACTCCTCAATATCTTGAAGATAGTTTTCAGGAACTGTCTCAGCCTCCAACAGCAGAACCCTTTTCGGCAGTTTACCCCTCAAAACCTCAGCAATTCTTAAACCAACGTAGTCATCGGAGCGTATTGGGTTCCCAATTCCAGCAAGAACTACATGTCCAGCATCAGAAAACCATTCTGCCAAGCTTTTCTCGATCCTATCAACCATCAAAGCACCGTTACAAAGGAATGAGCGACAAAACTAGAAAAAGTTTGTTGAACAACCCTAAAACATAATTATTTTGGGGTAAGTTTTGTGCACCATTCGATGATTTGTTTTTCCGAGCTTTCTTTATCCTCTAATGGGTTAACTATGGATAGCGCGCCCTCGTAGTCGCAGTTAGGCATAAGGGCTTTTGTCTCCTCTATACCCTGGGGTTTCTTATTTCCCTGTGTGAAGAAGACGGCAACTCTCTTTTCAGATAAGTCAGTTTTTTTGAGGTACGCCATTATGGCAGGTGTTGGTTTGCCTCCCCAAACAGGGGTGCCGATGATGGTGAGGTCATAGTCAGCGGGCGACCTTACGATTGGGGCTATTTCGGTTTCGTGACTTTGCCACCTTATTGAGATGCCTCTTAAAACGCCAAAAACGCTTGGTTGCTTTTTTACTTCAACGACTTCTTCGACGTCAGCTCCTATTTCCGCTGCGAGTGTCTGAGCAACCCAACGGGCATTGCCAGTTTTAGAGTAATAAACGATGAGACTTCTCAAATATGAACTACCGCTGATAGGTTCATACTCAGAATGCGGATAATAAGATTTGCCCATGGTTTAACGCTAATTTGCTTTCTTTGCCAGTTTCGGCGCCTTTCTATGGCTATCCCAAGCATGGTGCAACGCCAACGTAGGGTGGTAGATGAGCATTCTGGGCCCGGAGTAACGCATTACCACTTTTACTTTTTCTTTCATGTCGGGACGGTAGCAGTGGATAAGGCATTTACCGCATGTGCTTTTTTTGTCTTGAAAAGGGCACTTGTCTAAGCGTATGAATGCATATTCCTCAAACTCAGAGCATTCTTTGCAGATTTCGCCGCCCTTGGTATTATGATGGTTTTTGCAGTAAATTTGAGTCATGTAGCCTATGGTTTTCTTTTCGCGTTTCATTCGTTTGTGTTGTGGGTTTGGGGGTTGTGGCAGCATTTTTAAACCTGTCTAATGGAAGTGTCTACCTCACATAAGGGTTTACCCTAAGGTGTTAGGGTTTTAGAAGTGGAAGAAAACAATTAAAAGATATGTATCAATGTTAACTGTTTTTTTATATGATATTGGCTAAAGATATTCGGATTGATTAACAAAAGGATGAATGCCCAAAGAAAGGGCTTAACTAACGGGATACAGTGCTGATAAGTTGTTTTTGGCTGTTGAAGACTTCGACGGTTAATGGCATTTTGCCTATTGCTGCGTGTGTTGCACATCCGAAGCATGGGTCGTAGGCGCGGAACGCCATCTCCACCTTGTTGAGGATGCCTTGGTCGACTTTTCCGCCATGGATTAAGCCTTTGGCTGCGTCGCGTATGCTCATGCAGATAGCCGGGTAATTGTTGGTTGTTGCGACGATTAGGTTGACGTCTTTGACCATTGCGTCTTTGTCGAGGGTGTAATGGTGGATAAGTGTGCCTCTTGCTGCTTCAACGATGCCAACACCTTCTCCGGGTTCACCTGGCTTGTTACGGATGTTTGTGCTGGTAATTTCTGGATCTTTAACTAACTGCATGGTTCGTTCAGTCGCGTAAAGGAGCTCAATTAGGCGTGCCCAATGAAACGCTAATGTACTGTGAATTGGTTTGCCGCCAAGAGTGTTGTACATGACCTCGTACTCTGCCTGCGCTAATGGTGTTGCCATGCCATCTGAAGCGTTTAATCGTCCGAGAGGACCAACGCGGTAGACGCCGCTGTCTTTGCCTGGAATTTGTCCTTTCCAACCTATTGCTTTGAGGTATGGGAACTTGCTGTATGTCCATTCTTCAACGTGTTCACCAATGTGTTTGAGGTAGTCTTTTGATTCGAACTTGAGGAATTCTGTGCCCATTGGGTCGACTACGCGAACTTTGCCGTCGTAAAAGTTGACTTTGTTGTTTTCGTCAACCATACCCATATAGTAGGTAGGCATTGTGTAGGCTTGGCTTTTGATCAAATCAACGTAATTGCTGTTGCCAAGCACTATGTCATGGAAGATTTTGAGTGTGAACTGAGCGAAGTTTACGCATGAAGAAGCCATCATTTCGATTTCTTGCCTGTTAGCTTCTGAAAGGGGTTTGCTGATTCCGCCGGGTAATCCGCAGACGGGGTGAGTTGCTTTGCCGCCGATGATTTCTGTGATTTTTTGGCCGTAAGCCCGGTGTTTGATGACTTCTTTGGCTACCGGAATCCCTACTTTTTCGATAACGCCAAGGATGTTGCGTTTTTCAGGCGGTGCATCTGGTCCAACTATGAAGTCTGGGCCACCAAGGTAGTAAAAGTGCAACGTGTGGTCGTAGATGTAGTAGGCGGTGTACATGAGTTCTCGCAGTTTCTTGGCTGCTGAAGGTGGTTCAACGTTGAATGCTTGGTCAAGGGCTTTTACTGCGGCAAAGTGGTGAGCAACTGGGCAGACACCGCATATTCTTGTGGTTAGCTGCGGCATGAGCTCTGCTCGTCTGCCAATGCAGAATTTCTCGAAGCCTCTTAACTCGGGGACTTTGAGGTATGCGTTTTCTACTTCGCCTTGGTCGTTTAGGAATATGGATACGTTTCCATGTCCTTCAAGCCTTGTTATTGGATCTATAATTATTTCTTTCATTTTTTAATCACCTTTCTTTTAAGGATTGATGCTGGTAAACCGTACATGTAGACTGTGCCAACTGGGTCTTTAACTTGGCTAAGCAAATCTTCAATTTCTTTTTCAGTATACTTTGTTTTGCCTTCAACACTGTCATAGCCCAGAATTGATGCTAATGCAGTTATCATCCCTGCGCCTTGATCTGGAACGTTGGGCGCCGGGCCACCGCAACCGGTGCAAGGCATGTCAACGTTTAAGCATTGAGCGCCACAGCCGCTTCTTGTTGCCATTCCCATACAGATTATGCCTTGCTCCATGAGGCATTTTTCTGGTTCAGGAGTTTTTTCATAGACGCGGTAGATTTTGTCGATTTTTTTGTTTTCGCGTTTGCGTGGGCATTCGTCGCATACTGCTTTGAGTGGTGCAAGGACTGAGCCTTTTGGCGGGAGGTTGCCGCTTGCAATGGCATCTACTGCCCGAGCTATTAGCTTGACTGGTGGTGGGCAGCCTGGAAGATAGTAGTCTACGTCTACTGTTTGGGCAAGGGTTTTTACTGTGTCGTAGAACTCTGGGATTTTAAGGGTGCCTTCACTAACTTGAGTTTGAGTCTGCGGCATTGTGCCTTGCGGATTGACGTTTGACTTGTCTTTTATGTAAACTTGATCGAAAATTTCTTTTTTGTCATTTAAGTTAGCTAGTCCTGGGACGCTTCCTTGGTGGGCGCATGAGCCGAAGGCAACAAGAGTTTTAGATTTTTGCCTCAGAACTTTGGCCATGTGTTCCTGCTCTGAGTTGCGTATTGAACCGTTAAAGAAGGTTATGTCGATGTGTTTGTCAGGTAGCGCTTCAACATCTTTGTATTTTACGTCGATAGCTACTGGCCAGAAGACTATGTCGGCGATTTGGACTACGTCAAGGATTTTCTCGTTTATGTCGAGGACGGCTATTTCGCAGCCGCCGCAGCTTGCAGCCCAGTAAAAGGCTATTTTTAGCTTGTTCTTACTCATTGTTTGTTTACTCCCTCAGTTACTTGCTTTAATATTTTTGATGCGTTTACTCGGAGTTCATTGAAGGCTAATTCTTCAGGACAGAGTCCCATTGCTAACCCGAGTAGTTGTGGGTAATGGAGTATGGGAATGCCATAGGTTTCATTAAATGTTTTCTCTATGCGCAGCTCATTTGTGTCATACATAATGTGGCAGAATGGGCAGATAGTGATTAACGCTTGTGCTTCAACCATTTTGATGTGGTTTAGCTTGTCTCTTGCTAATTGCAACGCGATTTTGTCGCTGACGCCAACGCTTGGGGCACCACAGCATTCTGTTTCGTCAATGTAGTCAAGGCATGTAGCCCCAGTTGCTTCGATGAGAGTTTTGAGTGTCTGTGGGTCTTCCGGGTCATCAAAACCAATATATTGTTTAGGTCTCAGGATGTGGCAGCCGTTGTGTTCAGCGACTTTGAGCATGGTCAACGGCTTTGTGATCGAGGCTTTGATTTTGTCAATACCGACATCTTCCTTTAGCATCTGCAACAGATGCTTTGCCTCTATTGTTCCTTTGAATTCTAACCCTACTTCTTTGAGATGAAAGTTAATTTGGTCTTTGAGAACTTTGTCTTCTTTTAGGATTTTGTTAACTTTCTTGAGCGAACCAGCGCAGCCGGGGCAAAGCGTAAGAACGTTTAAGTCCTGCTGTTCCGCTAACGCCAAGTTTTTTGCCGCCAAAATAAGCATGGTTTCATGACTAACAGGATCAAATGGTAAACCACAACAATTGAATTCTGGCATTTCAACTAGTTCAACGCCAAGTTTTGTGAGGATTTTACGGGCGGAAATTTCGTATGCTGAAACACGGTAGGGGATGGCGCATCCGAGGAAAATAAGGTACTTATTGCTGGGCATTTGTTGGTTGTCCTCCAGCTTGTTTTTGGGCGTTTGAGATGAATTTTACTCCTTTTAGCGTCTTTTTGACGTTTTCTGCGTTGCCTTTTGGCAGCGGCGGGAGCCCTTGTGACTCACGTTTTTTTATTCGTAATTCAGGAATTTTGTAGGCGTATCCTGATTCAAGCAGGCTTGCGGTTTGGTCTTTGAAAACTTGTGGGATGCAGCCGTTTTCTACCGCCAAGTTGCGGAAGACGCGTATAACGCTTGCAACTTCAACGTCTTGTGGGCAGCGGTCGGTACAAGTGAAGCAGGCTGCGCATAACCATAAGGTGTCGCTTTTTAGCACGCGGTCTTTTAAGCCAAGCTGGGCCATATGAATCAAGGTTCTGGGGCGGTAACTGTCGCTGTATCGGGCTACTGGGCAGTCTGAGGTGCAGGTTCCACACTGGAAACATTTGAGAATTTTTTCGCTTCCGTGCATTTTAAGCAGTTGATACTTGAATTTGGGGTCAAGTTCGGAAGCTTTTATTGGCTCTTTGCTTGAGACTGTTGTTGCTGCTGGCTCAGTCACGTGCAAACCTCTTCGATTGGTTCGATAGCACCATGCGTGCTTGTTTTATTGGAATGCCATGGTCAAATAGATAAATGTTCAGTCAAACCTATGGTGATTCCTCCATCTTTATGTATCCTTTTCCAAAATCACCGCCAAACGGATTACGCCTTTCCCATTGCGGATAACTCGTTCGGATTCGCTTTTTACCTATAGAGATCAAGTGTAAATAGTAGGGCCCTCCCCCCTATCTCAGTGAAAGGCTTGTTTTGGGCTGATTTTTCTATTTAGGGTTTGATTCTGGTTCAGGTTAGGGCGAAAAAAGGCATAAAAAGGCGTTAAAAGACATAAAAAGATACAGAAAGACATTAAAAGACAGAAAAAGACAGGCGAAATAGCGCCGGCACAGCAACAGCAACTAAGCAGACTTGAACTCAATATCAGTCATCCTCAATTATTGCCACGCTTTCACTTGAAACCTTTTAGTTAACTGAAAATAAAGCAAAGACAAAAAGGGATAGTAGTTTTTTCTCGTTAGAAGCCGCGCATCCTTTCGGCTGCACACCTATAGAAATCTATGGGCGACGTTTTTGGTCAGTCTGCAAAAAACTGAATTTTCGAATATAGAAGTCATAACAAAGTTCCATAGTTAAATTTATGGAGCTTAAGCATAAGATGAAAAGAGGTCTATTTCTGCACGCTTTCTCGGCCCAGCTCAAAAGCTTTGAGGTTTAGGCTGATGTATTTTGCTTTTAGTCTGCCCGCGATGGCTTGCTGGAAAGAGTCCTGTTTAACCGGAACCTCGGGAAGTGTGGAGAGGGCGCCAAGCAAGATTGTGTTTACAACCAGTGGGTTGCCGAGTTTCTGGGCTATGCCTGCTCCGTCGACCTTATGGACTTTGGCTTTGTCATACAGAAGTTGCATGAGCTCTTCTAGTTTTTTGGGTTTAACTCCTGATACTGCGCCGCTTGGGGGAATATACTTCATGTTAACTACGACGTCGCCTCCGACCTTAAGCATTGGCAACGCGCGGGCTGTTTCAAGAACTTCAAAACCCACTAGGACATCGGCTTTGCCGGTTTCAATCAGAGGCGCCTCAACCTTGTCGCCGATTCTTGCGTAAGCCACAATAGAGCCTCCCCGCTGAGCCATCCCGTGAATCTCTGCCTTAGCCACGTCAAACCCATCCAGCATAGCGGCTTCACAGTAAATGTCGCTGAGCACTACCACACCTTGGCCGCCTACGCCGCTGAAAACCGTGTCCAACTTCATTTTTCACGTCTCCTCACCGCTTCGAAGGGGCAGACGCTTTCACAGACGCCGCATCCATAGCAAAGCGTAGCATCTATCTCAGCAACTCCTTTTTGTTGGCTGATGGCTGGGCAACCGAAAGCTTTTACGCATACGCCGCAGCCGCTACATTTCTCGGTGACTTCTCTGGGTTGACCCCTGTCAATAAGAAGCGGACAAGGTCTTTGCGAAATGATAACAGATGGACCATTGTAATCCATCGTTTTGCGCACGGCTTCAGTTGCTGCTTTGATGTCAAAGGGGTCAACAATGTCCACTTTCTCTATGCCTAACGCTTTGGCTACATCTTGGATTTTTATGATTTTAGCGTCAGCGCCCATAGCGGTTTTGCCACTGCTCGGTGTCGGCTGATGCCCCGTCATAGCCACTGTGCTGTTGTCCATGACGATGACGCAGACGTTTGCCTTGTTGTACACTATGTTTAGCAGTCCAGGCATGCCTGCGTGGAAAAAAGTTGAGTCGCCGATAACCGCGAAGATTTTGTCTTTTACGCCGGCGTGAGCCATGCCGGCAGCCTGAGATATTCCAGCTCCCATACATAGGCAAGATTGAAGTGTGTTCACTGGAGGCAGAAAACCAAGAGTGTAGCAGCCGATGTCGCCGGTGACGATTTTGTCGTTTGATTGACCCGTCAAAGTCAACGCGCTCTCTGGGCAAAGCGGGATACATTTGGGGTCACCTCCGCATGAGTCACAGACTATGGCTTTGCGGCTGGTCGGGTTCAATGTTACTGCACCGATCTTGCAGGCTTCGATGCACCAGTCACAGCCTTTACATTTTTCCGCGGCAACCAGTATTGCTCCTGTTTCTTTTGAGCGTGTTAAGGCTTTTTCTGGGCAGGCAGTGACACATGGCGCGTCAAGACAAGCTTTGCAGGTTACCGCCTTGTTGAAAACTTGACCAATTCGTACGCTGCGAATGCGAGACTTTAGCGGGTTGAAAACGCCTTCCTTCTCAAAGGAACAAGCGTACTCGCAGACGTCGCAGCCCACGCATTTTTCTGTGTCACATTCAATATGCTGGTTAACCATGTTTAGCGCGTAGTAGAATGCTCTGTGAGGGCACCCAGGACAAAGCGCGGGCGGTCTCGGCGGCAAGTTCAAAGGTGCAGGCGGTTCCTCAAAGCTGGTTAACTGTAAACCCGCAAGGGCTTTGCGGACACAGTCAGGGGTGAATTCGCCAATTTCCTCCAAGCCTAACTGGTTCTTTCCCAGCACTTGCAAGCCTAACCGCTGAATGTTCTCTTCAATATACGGCCTTAGCTCCTCAACCACTATCATTTTTTTAACTTTAAACGCAAATCTCTTAACAATTTCCTGAGGAAAAGGATGAACAAACCCCAGCTTTAGCCAAGAAAACTTTTTGGTATCGAGAACTGAACGAGCATAATAGTAGCCTACCCCACTACCAATTATTCCGATTTCGCTTCCATTATCTTCAATCAAATTAAACTTCGAATGGTTAACAAGAGTTTTTGCCTCAGCCATCTTGACCTCTAAAACTCTATGTTGCCTAATAGCGTTGGATGGCACCATAACCCATTTTGAACCTTGCTTATCAAAGTCAGCGCGCCGATTAAGATTTTGCAGTCGCCCAAGCCGAACCCGAGCCTTTCCATGAGCCACTCTTGTCGTCAACCGCAAAATAACTGGCAAATGCAGTTTTTCACTTAATTCAAATGCCTCTCTGGCCATATCCAGAGCTTCCTGGGGGTTACCAGCATCAAGCAAGGGCAACTTTGAGTGGACAGCAAAATATCTTGTATCTTGCTCGTTTTGGCTACTGTGTAGTGCTGGGTCATCACAAACAGCAATCACCATACCGCCCTCAACACCTGTATAAGCCAATGTCATGGCGGCGTCTGCAGCGACGTTTAAACCCACATGTTTCATGGATACAATGGAGCGTACACCTGTCATTGAAGCGCCCGCTGCAACTTCAGCAGCTACAATCTCATTTATGCTCCATTCCGCGTAAATACCGCGGTCTTTAGAAACTTCAACGATGGCTGCCAAGATTTCAGTAGCTGGCGTCCCAGGATATGAAGCAGCAACTTTAACGGTGGCTTCTACTGCGCCTCGCGCAACTGCCTCATCGCCGTTAAGCAAAGCAAAACTGCCTGGCTTATCTACTGCAATCTTAGATGTCATAATTTTGTCCTTACATTTTGCCGTTTCGCAGGTCAAGGACCCGTTTCGCTTTTCCCTCAGTTCTTGGGAGTTCGCCGGGCTTAACAATTTCCACGTCAGCTGAGATGCCTGTTACTATGTGGATTTGCTTTTGGATTTCGTTTTTCAAAATGTTCAGGTAAACGTTCGGATCTTTGGCTGCTTTATCTGATAATTCAACTTTAACCGCAAATGTGTCTAACGCTCCGGGTCTATCAACCACTATTTGGTATTGAGTGGCAAGCTCAGAGAAACACATCACGGCGTACTCTATTTGTGATGGGAACACGTTTACTCCACGGATAATTAGCATATCGTCTGATCTGCCATGTACCCGCATCATCCTTGCGTTGGTTCTTTCGCAAGAACATTTTTCGGTTTCAACCTTGGAGATGTCCCTTGTTCTGTAACGAAGCAGGGGAAGCCCAGTTTTTGTTAAACTTGTGAATACAAGTTCGCCTTCTTCTCCATCAGGCAATACCTCGCCTGTGTCTGGATCAATTGTTTCCACGATGAAATGGTCCTCAGCAACGTGTAAGCCGTTATGCTCTGGGCATTCGATAGCGACCCCCGGACCGCACAACTCAGTTAATCCATAGATGTCAAAGGCTTCTATACCCGTGTCTTTCTGGATTCTCTCCCGAATCTTGTCTGACCAAGGCTCAGCGCCAAACATTCCAATTTTAAGCTTCAGTTCCTTCCTTGGATCAACCCCTTCCTGCGCCATAGTTTCAGCAAGATAAAGGGCGAAGCTAGGAGTACAAGCAAGGATGGTTGCACCTAAGTCTTTCATAAGTTTAATTTGCCGCTGCGTCATTCCGCCGCTTGCAGGAACTATTTTAGCTCCAACTTTTTGGGCACCGTAGTGAAAACCCAAGCCACCGGTGAACAAACCGTAGCCAAAAGCTATGTGTATGACGTCCCGCCGTCTTCCCCCAGCTGTATAGATTGATCTTGCCATAAGTTCTTGCCAAACGTCCATATCGTTTTTGGTGTAAGCGCCGATTATCGGGTTACCTGTTGTCCCGCTGGATGCATGAAACTCAACTATATCTTCAGGTTTAGCTGCAACCATGCCGAACGGGTAATTATCTTTTAAATCAGTTTTAACTGTGAAAGGGATTTTTCGAAGGTCATTTAGTGAACGTATGCTTTCAGGCTTAAAGCCAACGCTGTCGAACTTTTTCCTGTAAAAGACGCTATTTTCGTAACAGTACTTTACCAGTTCCTTAAGCTTCTTAAGTTGATGCCTCTTTAGCTCTTCAGGAGGCATAGTTTCGATTTTTTCATTCCAGTATTTGCCGTCTTCCATTTCATTGCCCTCTCCTATCAAAGCCGCAAACATAGATCTTTTAGACGGCTGTTAGATAAAAGTTCCCCAATTTGCTGCGGTTTTTGAGCCAAAAAACCTTCATTTAAACTGGTGCAGGCTATTTTGTTTGAGGAAAATAATAATAAATTGGCCGCTATTTTTCTTAGATTAATTCTCTTCTTAGCAATAATTGCCCGATCGCTCCAACGATTTCTAGTTTGTTGATTCACAAAAATAAAATAATAGTACTATGTTTTACTTCAATGGTTGATGTAAGGAGGCTAAATTGTATGGGGACAAGAAACCTTGATAAGATATTTAATCCGCAAAGCGTAGCCATCATAGGCGCAAGCGACGTTGAAGGTTCAGTTGGATTCGCACTTGTTAAAAATTTTACGCAGCGCTATGCAGGCAAAGTTTATTTTATTAATATTCGCAAGCCCGAGATCCAGGGCGCTAAAACGTATAAATCCATAGAGGAAGTTCCTGAACCCGTTGATTTAGCGATAATTGCTACTCCTGCCAAAGCGGTTCAACAAGTCATGGAAGAATGCGGAAAGGCGCATGTGAAAGGGGTTATCATTGTTTCTGCAGGTTTCAGAGAGACAGGCCCTGATGGAAAAGCTTTGGAAGAAGCGATTCTTGAAGTGGCGAAGAAATATGACATTCGAGTTATCGGACCGAACTGTATTGGTATAATTCAACCCGCATTAAATCTTAACGCGACTTTCTTAGATAAGATGCCCAAAGCAGGGAACATTGCTTTTCTATCCCAAAGCGGAGCTCTGGGTTCACCGATTCTTGACTGGGCAATTCAGGAAAACATCGGTTTTAGCAATTTTGTCTCTGTTGGCTCAATGGTTGATGTTGACTTTGGCGATTTAATCGATTACTTCGGTTCTGACCCTAAAACCAAGAGCATTATCATGTATATCGAGGGCATAACTGATGCACGGAAGTTTATGAGTGCTGCAAGGCACTTTGCAAGAACTAAACCCATAATTGTTGTCAAAGCAGGTAAATTCCCTGAAAGTGCAAAAGCGGCTGCGTCACACACTGGTTCTTTAACAGGAGAAGACGACATTTACGATGCCGCTTTCAAACGGGCTGGTATAGTTAGGGTTGAAGAAATAAACGATTTATTCAATGCAGCTGAGGTTTTGGGGACTCAACCTTTACCCAAGGGATCCAGGCTTGCCATAATAACAAATGCTGGAGGCGCTGGGGTGATGGCTACTGACGCTTTGATTGCTCAAGGAGGAAAACTGGCTAAGTTAAGCGACAAAACAATAGCAACACTTAACGGTGTTTTGCCAGCTTTCTGGAGCAAAGGTAACCCGATCGATGTTTTAGGTGATTCTAAATCTAACTATTACAAAGTAGCGCTTGAAGCCTGCTTAGACGACGAAACAGTCGATGGGATACTGATCATTTTTACCCATCAGGCAGGTTCTGAAGCAGTTGAAATTGCACAAGGCGTGGTTGACCTTCTTAACAGCAAGGCTTACAAAAACAAAACAATCCTCACCTCTTTTATGGGAGTTCAAGGGGTACTCCATGCAAACAAAATCTTCAACGCAAACAATATACCAACCTACTCGACGCCCGAACAAGCAATCAAAACTTACATGTACATGTACAATTACCAGCGTAACCTTGAACTACTTTATGAAACTCCTGAAGAGTTACCCGTTGATGCTTCACCGCCTAAACGACCCATTTTGGCTATTTTAAGAAGTGTCGCAGCTGAAAATCGCGAGGTTTTAACTGAAGATGAAACCAAAAAGGTACTCAAATACTATAATTTTCCAGTCATAAAAAGCAAAGTCGCTAACAACGTTGAGGAAGCGCTGCTGTTGGCTCAAGAAATGGGTTACCCCGCTGTCCTCAAGATTCTTTCTCCACAAATTGTCAACAGAAGAGCTGCAGGCGGAGTCATCTTGAACCTAACTTCTCCAGCTGAAGTCCGAGAAGCATTTGAAGTCTTAATCCAGAGAGCTACTGCTTACAATCCAAAAGCACAGATAGTCGGTGTGACAGTACAGCACATGGTCGAAAAGAAAGGTTACGAGCTAATAATCGGCGGAAAAATCGATCCAGTTTTCGGTCCAGTGATGTGGTTTGGCATGGGCGGCATTGGTATGGAGCTTTTCAGAGATTATTCTGTTGGAATTCCTCCTTTAAACATAACGCTTATAAGGCGTATGATGGAGGAAACCAAAATTTATCAAATTTTGAAAGGTTACCGAGACAGACCTCCTGTTGATCTTAAACGGCTCGATGAAACTCTGCTGCTCTTTTCACGTCTGCTTACTGATTTTCCCCAAATTAAAGAAATCGAGATAAATCCTTTGCTGATAAATGAGAAAGAAGCTCGCATATTAGACGCAAGAATAGTTGTCAACAAAGAAGATGTTTGCAAAAAATTCGAGCCCCATGAGCACATGGTTATCAGCCCTTACCCAAAAAAGTATGAGACATTGTGGTCTCTGAAAAACGGCAAAGAAATTCTTTTGCGACCAATAAAACCAGAGGATGAGCCACTATGGGAAGAAATGTTTCAGAGTTTTTCTGAGGAGTCGATACGCTACCGATTTTTTCAAATTCTTAGAGACACTTCGCATGAAGTTCGGGTGCGCTACTGCAACATTGACTATGACAGAGAAATAGCTATAGTAGCTGAAGCTACTGAAAACGGACAGAAAAAGATTCTCGGCGTTGCCCGCGTCAGTACAGAAGCCGATGGAAAAACAGGCGAAATGGCTTTTATCGTCAGTGACTACTGGCAAGGGTTCGGCTTAGGCACCAAAATGGTTGATTACGTGCTCGACATAGCCAAAGACAAAGGGATTGAAAGCGTATATTCCATAATGCTTCCCGATAACTATCGGGCTTTAACTCTGACCAAGAAAATGGGTTTCAACTTAGAATACTCGGACGACGATGCAGTTAAAGGCACCTTGGACTTGAAAAGCGAGGAGTCAAATCTTTGTCCTGCCAAGGAACCTCAGAAAGCTAAAAAAGAAAAATCAAACATTCAAGTTGCAAAAGAAAAAACGCAAATCCAAGAGCCGACACCACTTTCAGCTTAAGCAATAATTACATTTTTTTTGATTAATAATTTTTCAACTTTTCAGTTATACTACGTTGTAAAATTCAAAATACAAAAAAAAGAAAAGAAAAAAGAATTTATTTCGATAGTTGTTTGCGAAGGTCATTGTAGGTTGCTTTTATGTCTTCAATTGAGCCTTCGTCTTCGATTGTTGATGTGTCTCCTAGTGGTGCACCCGAGAGAACCGCTTTGAGTAGCCTACGCATGATTTTGCCGCTTCTTGTTTTTGGCAACTTGTTAACGAAGACAACTGCTTCCGGCGTGGCGATTGGCCCGATGGCAACTCTGACATGCTTTACAAGTTCTGCTCTAAGTTCTTCAGATGGTTGGAATCCACTTCGAAGGACAACGAAAGCAACTGGAACTTCACCTTTAACGGCGTCTTCTTTACCCATAACTGCAGCTTCTGAAACAGCTGGGTGCGCAACCAAAGCACTTTCAAGCTCCGTTGTACCTATGCGGTGTCCTGCAACTTTTAGAACCTCGTCTGCTCGTCCAAGGAACCAGAAGTAGCCGTCAGGGTCTCTGATTGCAAAGTCGCCTGAATAGTACAGACCGGGGAATTTACCGAAGTATGTTTGTTTAAATCGTTCTGGGTCTTTCCAGATTGTCTGCAACATCCCTGGCCATGGCGATTTGATAACTACTACCCCTTTGGTGCCTGGCTGGACTGACTGTCCTTTCTCGTCAAAGATATCTGCGTTAACGCTTGGCAACGGCAATGTTGCACTGCCTGGCTTAAGCGGAGTGAGTTCAATACCTGCTGCTGGAGAAATCATGAATCCGCCGGTTTCTGTCTGCCACCAAGTATCGATTATGGGCAATTTTTCTTTGCCTATGACTCGGTAGTACCATTTCCACGCTTCAGGATTGATTGGTTCACCAACAGAACCTAGAAGACGTAGACTACTGAGGTCATGTTTTGTTGCCCATTGCTCACCGAATTTCATGAACATTCTAACAGCGGTCGGTGTACCGTACAAAATGGAAACGCCATGTCTTTCTATCATTTCCCACCATCGGTCTTGTGCAGGATAATCAGGGGTGCCTTCAAAGAGGAACGCTGTGATGCCTAAACTCAAAGGCGCATAAACGTTATACGTGTGCCCAGTGATCCAGCCTATGTCTGCAACACACCAGTAAATGTCCTCGTCTGTTGGGTTAAAAGCCCACTTAAGTGTCCAGTAAGCCCAGACTAAGTATCCGCCTGTGCCATGTTGTACACCTTTGGGTTTGCCAGTTGTTCCAGAAGTGTAAAGAATGAATAGTGGGTCGCAGGACTTCATGCTTTCAGGTTCAACATAAGCGTTAGCGCCTGCGCTCGCAAGGGCATCAGCATACCATACGTCTCTGCCTTCTTTCATTTGAATTGGTTGACCTGTGCGTTTAACTACAATTACTTTTTCGACATTAGGCATATTTGGTAGAGCACGGTCTGCGTTGTCTTTGATGCCGACTGGTTTTCCTCTTCGGAAAGATCCGTCTGCAGTAACCAGTATTCTTGCGCCACAATCGTTTACTCTGTCAGCTAATGCTTCAGCACTAAACCCAGAGAAAACAACTGTGTGAACTCCGCCCACTCGGGCTGTCGCAAGCAAAGTTATTGGCAACTCAGGGATAACAGGAAGGAAAACTGCGATGCGGTCGCCTTTTTTTATGCCGTAGTCTTTGAAGACTTTAGCAAGTTTGTTGACTTCGCGGTACAGCTGATAATAAGTGTAGGTTTTTACCTCACCCATTTCGCCTTCCCAAATGTAGGCAAGCTTATTTTTGCGAACGCCTTTCATATGTCTGTCTAAAGCGTTATAGGAAATGTTTAGTTCCCCATCCGGGAACCACTGGTAAAACGGCGGGTTTGAATCATCTAGAACCTTGCTAAATGGCTTAAACCAGTCGATGGCTTTAGCTTTTTCAGACCAATATTCCTGAGGGTTTTTTATTGATTTTTCCCAATCTTCTTTTCGCTTTTGTCCAGAAGAAATAGTTGCGGTGCTTGGGCAATATTTCTCGTCAAAAGGCAAACTATTGTCCGACATCTTCTCAAACCTTAACTTGTGGCAATGGATTGCTCATAGAATATAAGTTTTTCTAATTTTAGAAGAAATAAAAAGAAAAAGGTTGTGTTTATTGAACTGGGCCTATAGGCAAAATCGTTTTTTTGTTGGACTCATTTATGATTTCTGCGACTCCAAGATAAATTGCGCTTGCTCCGCAAATAACGCCTTCGATGCCAGTGATCGTGTTGACGGTTACTGAGCCGAACAGTACAGCATTGTTGGTGAGTTCGCGAATTGTTAGCATAGCAAACAATATTGTCAAGCTTAAGAATACGAACTGTAGAGCGCGATTGGCTTTTAGTGTTCCAAAGAACATTGCGAAGGTAAAGATTCCCCACATGATAAAGTACGCTGCGAGCGATGACGTCGATGGTCCTGCGAAACCCGTGAATTTTGGAAGAATCAAAAGCAAGACTAAGCTCCACCAGAATAATCCATAAGATGTGAATGCGACAGTACCGAAAGTGTTGCCGTTTCTGTATTCCATGGCGCCGACGATTATCTGTGCTATGCCGCCGTAGGCTATGCCCATAGCTAAAATTACTGTATCTACTGGAATAGCACCGGCGTTAGCCAGGTTAAGCAAAACAGTTGTTAAGCCAAAGCCCAAAAGTCCAAGCGGTGCAGGATTCGCTAGTTTAACTGCAATATTACTCATTTGTTCATTTTCCTCAATTTTCAATGGTTACCCCATGTATCAGCTTTTCATAATAAAAGCTTTTTTGAAATGAGACAAGCGATACTCTATTTTCAACCTTCACCAGTTTGTAATAACCTTTTTTTTCGGGGTTTTCTAATCAGTTTCCAGAAAAAGACCGCCACAGTCTTTTATACTAGTGCTAATGTAATCTGCTCAGCATTGAGTATATCTCTCAATGGATTTATGGAGGATCAGTTTTTGTCCCAGAAAGATAAAAGGCGCCTATTGTTGGAAAAAGTCTTCAAAGAACATAATTATCAAGAAAGTGCACTTTTAGAAATATTACATAGTGCGCAAGAAATCTATGGTTATTTAGATAAAGACTTGCTTACCGATATTGCCGAATCGCTTAATGTACCTCCTAGTCATGTTCTTGGAGTAACAACTTTCTACAGTTTCTTTAAGTTAAGAAAGCCAGGACAGCATGTCGTAACTGGTTGCTTAGGTACTGCCTGCTACGTTAAAGGCGTCGATGACATAATGACTGAAGTCGAGAAAGAATTTGACCTCAAACGTGGCGGATCTACCGCCGATGGACGGCTTTCACTTTTAATTACCCGATGCATTGGAGCATGTGCTATGGCACCAAACATGGTTATTGACAACGAGGTTATCGGAAAAGCAACAAAAGAACAAGTGATACAAAAAATAAAAAGCGTGCTTGACGGTGAAAAGATTGAAACCTGATGACATACAAAAAATAGCCGAACGTGAAATAGAATACGAAAGAGCCCATCAATTCAGGATAAATGTTTGTTGCTCAAGCGGTCACGAAAGATTTGGAGCTCTAAAACTTTTCAAAGCTTTTGAAGATGCAGTTAAAGAATTAGGCGTTGATAAAGAGGTTAGAGTTGCCAAGACCGGATGCATAGGGACCTGCTCATTGTGTTCAGCAGTAATAATCGAGCCGGGAGATTACCTTTATCACAGCGCCACACCCGAAAATGCACGAGAAATAGTTCGAGACCACGTTGTCTTAGGTTTACCCATGGAAGAGCAATTATACAAGGATGAGGGCTTCTTTAAAAAACAGCAACGCCACGTTCTTAAAAATGCTGGCAAGATTGACCCACACAGAATTGAAGACTACATCCATGCAGGCGGATACGCTGGATTAGTAAAATGCTTAACTCAAATGACTCCGCAAGCAGTTATTAACGAAGTACTCGCAAGCGGATTACGAGGCAGAGGAGGAGCAGGTTTCACAACAGGTCAAAAATGGAACTTGGTTGCCCGCGCTCAAGGATCACCAAAATACATTGTAGCGAACTTAGATGAAGGAGATCCAGGTGTCTTTGCTAACAGATCCTTAGCTGAAGCTGATCCACATGCTATACTCGAAGGCATGATCATAGCCGCTTACGCAGTAGGCGCTGAAAAAGGCTTCATTTACATCAGAGCCGAATACCCACTTGCAATTCAAACCCTAAAAAATGCTCTCGGCCAAGCAAGAGCTATGACACTACTAGGGAATAATATTCTTGAAACTGGCCTTAAATTTGATGTAGAGCTTAGGTATGGTGCCGGAGCCTTCGTTGCCGGAGAAGAAACAGCCATCCTAGCATCCGTTGATGGCCAAAGAGCTATGCCAAGACCACGACCACCGTACCCAGCAAACTCTGGTTTGTGGAAGAAACCCACGCTTATCCAAAACGTCGAAACTCTTGGAAATATACCACAAATAATGGTCAACGGTGCAGCATGGTTTACAAAAATAGGGACGCCAAAATGTCCGGGGACAAAAATATTTTCCTTGACAGGTCAAATCAACAATCCTGGTCTAATTGAAGTCCCTATGGGCATTAGTCTGAGAGAAGTTGTTTTTGAAATCGGTGGGGGCATTCCGAACAATCGAGCATTTCGATCAGTACTAGTTGGAGGCCCTTCAGGTGGTTGCCTACCCGATTTCATGCTTGACTTACCGATAGACTACGAATCGCTGACAAAAGCAGGCGCAATTATGGGTTCCGGAGGCATCGTTGTCCTTGACGACCAATCATGTATGGTTGATACAGCCAAATTCTTCACTGATTTTTGCGTTGACGAATCATGCGGCAAATGCACTCCCTGCAGAATAGGATTAGCTCAAATTCTAGAAATATACGATCGAATCACCACTGGCCAAGGAAAAATGAGTGACATAGCAATCCTGGAGAAATCAAGCGGTTACATAAGAGATGCAAGCCTTTGCGGTCTAGGACAAACCGCGCCTAACCCAGTTATAACTACACTGAGGTACTACAAAGAAGACTACGTCAAGCATATTGTCGATAAAAAATGTGATGCTGGCAAGTGCTTCAAAAAGCAGCCGGAGGAAGAGTAAACATGGCCGTTTCTAACCCTGTTAAAAGCAAAATTGGAAAAGAGCTCTCAATCGATGATGGCGCCATTGCCACTAACGCTTTGAGAATCAAAATTGACGGAAAAGAACTTGCGGTCCCCGAGGGCACCACAATTCTGAAAGCTGCCAAAGATAACGGAATCATTATTCCTTCTTTATGTGAGGTAGAAGGCTTAACCCCCTATGGCGGCTGCAGACTTTGCCTGGTTGAAATTAGTGGTTCCCCCAAACTTTTTCCAGCATGTACAACACCAATTGGTCCAAACATGGAAATCACAACAAAATCAGACAAATTAAAAGAATACCGCAAGATGACAGTACAAATGCTTCTCTCTGAGCGAACCCACATATGCTCTTCCTGCGTATCTAACAACCACTGTGAACTACAAGCTCTGGCGGACGAACTTGGTGTTGACCATGTCATGTTTGAGCGCCAGTGGACCAACAAAGAAGTTGACTCCACACACGAATTCTTGGTAATCGATCGAAACCGGTGCATACTGTGTACGCGGTGCATTCGTGTCTGCGACCAAATTGAAGGAGTCCATACACTCGACCTCAAAATGCGTGGCAAAAGCACCGACGTAATTATAGACCTAGACGAGAAATGGGTGAACTCATGTTCCTGCACTTCCTGCCGTAAATGCGCTAAAGTTTGCCCTGTAGGAGCAATTTACATCGAAAATGAACCAATCGAAAAAACTAAGCGTAAAGATATTGTCGAGTTTATCGTCCAAAGGAGGAACCGCAAGTGACTGAGGCAACAAAAGTTAGAGTTGCAACAATGTGGCTTAGCGGCTGTAGCGGCTGTCACATGTCATTTTTGGATCAAGACGAGCGGCTAATAGATTTGGCTCAGAAAATACAGCTAGTTTACAGCCCAATCGCTGACATCAAAAAGTTTCCTGAAAACGTTGACGTAACACTAGTTGAAGGCGCATTAGCCAACGACCACCAAGTTGAGGACGTTAAAGCTGCCCGCGCAAACAGCAAAATCCTAATTTCACTTGGCGACTGCGCCGTAACAGGCAACGTCACTGCACTGCGTAATGCGTGGCCTCACAGCGACAAAGCAATCATAGAGAAAGCTTACTTAGACAAGACGCTTTTAAACCCACAGAAACCCACTGACGTTCCCAAGCTACTTGTTAAGGCTCGTCCGCTCCACGAAGAAGTAAAAGTTGACTTTTTTATTCCAGGGTGCCCACCGTCAGCTGACCTCATTAACTACGTGTTAACTGAGCTGTTGGCTGGCAGAACACCGAAGATGGAGGGAAGATCCAGATATGGATAAAGAAAACGATAAAAAAATCATAATTAGCCCAGTAACAAGAATTGAAGGGCACGCTCGAGTAACCATTTTCCTAGACAACGAAGACAACGTAAAAGACGCAAGATTCCAAGTTACTGATTTTCGAGGCTTTGAAAAATTCACTGAAGGCAGACCATACTATGAAATGCCAGCTATAACTTCACGTTCCTGCGGCATTTGCCCAGTAAGCCACCTGCTTGCTTCAGCCAAAGCATGCGATGCAATCGTCGGAGTTACCCCGCCAAAAACCGCCATAAACCTACGACGGCTTATGCATATGGGGCAGCTTATCCAGTCTCACGCGTTAAACTTCTACCACCTATCATCGCCAGATCTAATCTTAGGCATGGACTCTGACCCCGCAGTTAGAAACATTTTCGGAATAATAGCCAAGGACCCTGATCTTGCACGCCAAGGCATTAGACTGAGAAAGTTCGGCCAAGAAATCATCGCCAACGTCGCCGGCAAACGCATTCACTCTGCTGAGTGGATTATGCCAGGTGGAGCAAAGTGGCCCCTGACCAAAGAAAGAGCCGACTACCTCAAAGAAGGCTTACCTGAAGCAGAAGAAAGCGCAGTTAACACCCTCAACCTCTTCAAAGGCATGCTAGGGCAATTCGGTGACGAGGTGGAAAACTTCGGCAATTTCCCAAGCTACTACATGGGCTTAGTCACTGCTGACGGGGCACTGGAACTCTACGACGGCACTCTCACCATAGTTGACAACAGCGGAACTGCGGTTGGACAATGTGTTGATCCTACCACATACCAAGAGTTCATAGGTGAAGCAGTTGAACCTTGGAGCTACATGAAGTTCCCATACTTCAAAGCCGTAGGGTACCCACAGGGCGCCTACCGCGTCGGTCCATTGGCAAGACTCAACGTTGCCTCCCACTGCGACACACCGCTTGCAGACCAAGAACTAAAGGAGTTTAAGAAACTTGGCAAAAACGGCATTGTCCAGAGCACGTTCCACTATCACTACGCAAGACTGATTGAATTACTATTCTGCGTTGAAAGCGCCAAAAAACTTCTAAGCGACCCAGAAATCCTCTCCGAACACGTCACCTCCAAAGCCATGGTAAACAACTATGAAGGCGTCGGGTTCGCTGAAGCACCAAGAGGCACATTGATTCACCACTACAAAGTTGACAAAGAAGGCTTAATCACCTCAAACAACATGATCATCGCCACAGAACACAACAACATCGCCTACAACATGGCAGTCACACAAGTCGCCAAAAAATACGTCAAAAACAAAACCCTCCAAGAAGGCATGCTAAACCGCGTTGAAGCTGTAATTCGAGCTTTTGACCCATGCCTCAGCTGTGCAACACACGCAGTCGGCCAAATGCCCCTCGACATAAAACTAGTTGACGCAGAAGGCAGACTGTTAGACCGCAAAATAAGATAACCCTTTTTTCTTTTTTGGGCATCATCAACCGTTTATAACCAGCTAGTTTTATTAGCCCTCAACCTAGCACAATTAAGCAGGCAAAAACCATGAAAGGCATAGACCACTTCGCAGAGGCACTAGGCATTCAACTTCTCGACGCCAAAGACGGCTACGCAAAAGTCTCCATGAAAGTGCAGAAAACCCACACCAACGCATTGGGCTTCACACATGGCGGCGCCATCTTCTCGCTGGCAGACTACGCCTTCGCACAGGCATGCAACTACGGCGACAACGTCGCCGTCGCAGTGCAAGTCAGCATAAACTACCTAAAACCCAGCGCCGAAGGCGACACCTTAATAGCCGAGGCAACACGCGTCAGCGACGGCAAAACCGCGGGCCTATACCACGTAACCGTTAAAAACGGCGAAAAAACAGTGGCGTTCTTCTCAGGGTTAGCCTTCAAAAAATAGGCTACAACCCCTAAATAGGCATATAAAAAACATATAGAGCAAACAACGTTTTTATGTGGGTCTCAACCTAGAATTCAATGCTGGGGTGGCCGAATGGTTCAGGCGACAGCCTGCAGAGCTGTTATATATGGGTTCAATTCCCATCCCCAGCTCCAATGATTCCTTGATTCCCAGTAAGTTATATTTGATGCGTTCTCCTAAGGATTTACGATGGCAAGAGCTTGATAGGGACAAGGTGCGGTCGCTTTGGAAAATGAACCCATCATTGTTGTCGTGGGGGCAGGCGCAATAGGTTTGAGCTTGACAGGCTGGATTTCCTCTCAAAATAGAGACTTGTTCTTGTTAGCTAGAGGCAACAGTGTTCCAGAAATTAGAAGTCACGGCATACAGCTTCACCAAACAGACCAAAAAACTGTCCCTTCAATACGGGTGAACGTAATTGAATCGTTGGAGGAAATACCGTCTCCAGACATCATGATATTCACCGTTAAAAACTATGACTTGGACGTAACAGCAGAGACACTTAGGCGCCAGCTTGGGAACCGGCAACCTATAATTGCGAGCCTCCAAAATGGAGTCGAAAACCAGCGGATAATGCCAAAATATTTTTCTAAACCCATATTTGGTGTGATATGCTATAATGCATGGCGCGAGAGTGCGTCAAAAGTCTCTTATGTAAAACCTGGGCACGTAGTTATTGGAGCAATGCAGGAGGAGCTGCAACCCGAACTTCAAAGTGTTGCAAACGTCCTAAACCCCGGATTAACCTGCTTCGTGACGGACCGTCTGCAAGATGCAGTTCACTGCAAACTGGCCATCAACCTCATAAACGCGGAAATGGCGCTAGTGGGATTTCGAAAACGGTCGATTGAATCTGAAAAGATTCTCGTGCACATCACAACTAGGTTACTAGAGGAGGGTGTTAACGTCCTCCAAGCAGCAGGCGTTAAGGAGCATTATCTTGGGCTCCTGCCTTCCTGGACCGAAATAAGATCTGCCGTTAACAACCCAGAATCACCGACAAATCCACTTTATGACTTTATTGTTAATAGAGTTGGACCAACTAGCATGACTCAGGACGTCTTTTGCGGGAAGACAAACACGGAACTAGAGTCGTTGAACGGCTATATGCTAGGCTTGGCGCATAGATCAGGAGTCCCGATGCCAATTAATCAGGCTATTTATGAGATTGCCAAAGAACGCTTCTGTTCTGGATTTAGGCCAATAGAGGAAATTGAACTTTGGGAAATGATAAACGAAAGAGTTCTCAACCACTCCCTTGAGCTTCGCCGTAAGTAACACGAAATCCCAAGATTCTTCGCCCACCCCGAGTTATTTGGTATAGCTTGAAAAGTTCTTCAGCTCTAAAAAGAATTTTAAGAGGTAACTAACGTCACTTGAAGCTCATTTAACGTTCATCACTTGAAGGGCAAACGTATGATGAAGGTTGTTCCTTTACCTTCTTGGCTTTTGAAGATTACGGTGCCGCCTAACGCTTCGGTCATCCGCTTAATTACAGGTAAGCCGAATCCTTGACCTTTTGCTTTTGTCGTGAACATTGGAGTGAACAATTTGCTTTTTATAGCTTCAGGAATACCAACGCCATTATCCTTCACAGATATGACGACACCTTTTTCTTCTTTGTAGGCATGTATGGTTAGTTTGCCACCTTTCGGCATAGCTTGAACAGCATTATTAACCAAATTGTACATAATACGATTTATGAAAGTGGAGTCAGCTACAACTTTTCTAGCCTCAGCTTCAACTTTAACGGTTACCTTAACGTTATCTGGCAAACCGTTCTTTGCCAATAACTCGTCAATTATGAGTTTTAGGTCGGTTTCTTCTACGTTTGGTTTAAGAGGTCTGGCAAAGTCTTGCAGGTCCGCCACAATCTTGTTAATGTAATCTATGTTCTTCTCGATACCTTCCAAACTTTCTTTTGCACTACTTTTTTCTTCGCCTTCAGGCATGGCTTTTAGCTCTTCCTTTAACAAATATACATCACCCGCAATAGCCTGCAGTGGATTACGAATATCATGACCAACCATACCCGCAGTTGTTCCTATAGCGGCTAAACGCTCAGAATCCTTAAGCTGCTTGGTTCGATCTTCAACCAAATTTTCTAAGTGTTTACTGTATTCTTCAAGCTCAGCTTCCATTTTCTTTCGATTGGAAATATCCTCAAACATTGCGACAAAATACTCTTTTCTTGGACTATAAACAGAAACATGCAGCCACAAAGCTAAAGGCTTGAAAAATACTTCAAAATTCTCGCTTTTTCCAGTTAGAGCAACTCTACCATAGATTTCAAATAGTTCAGGATTAGCTTTTTCAGTTCCAGGTATCGCCTCGGTAACTTTTTTCCCGATAACTAGGTCTCTTTTTAGCCCTGTTATTTTCTCAAAAGCATCATTAATCTGAAGATAAACAAAGTCAACTGGTTTAACTTTGTCACTAAATATCATTCGGCAATAAGCAAAGCCATCCACCATATTTGCAAACAAAGAACGAAATTCTTCCTCACTCTCCCTCAGAGCCTGCTCCGCTTTCTTGCTTTCGGTAACGTCGCGGATGATAGCCATTATTGCTTTGGGTTCATGAGCTTGATTATATATTACTGTGGATTTAGCAAACCTGTAAACCCAACTGCCATCTTTGTGGCGGACACGATATTCACTCGTAGCTGACCCTTGCGTTAGCAACTCGCCCATTTTAGCTCTAACTTCGGGTATATCATCTGGGTGAACATTTGCAAAACCATCTGAGTCAATCTCTTCTCCGACTTCATAACCTAAACTTGTGAAGTAAGCTTTATTTCTGAAAATGTGCCCTCCCTTCAGATCAGTCAACAATATTACATCATCTGCAGTTTCGACCAATGCACGATATTTTTCTTCCGATTCTACTAGTTGTTCTTCAGCTTTCTTGCGCTCAGTTATGTCTGTAAAAGATACGACTGCACCATCAATCTTCTTCGTTTCAGTTAAGTACGGTCGAACCTGCATTTCACATAAACGATCTTCAGCGCATTCAACTTCTTGGGTGATAGCATTTAATTTGGTGGTAACATTCGAGATTGTCTTTCCTAAATCTACGGCATGAACTCCCTGATTGAAATCGGTGATTGACCTTCCAACATCGGATGGCGAAATCTTCAAAAGTTTTTGAGCTGAAACAGTAAAACGCCTAATCTTCAGCTCGTTATCGACAATAACCACTGGAAGGTCAACGTTTGTTTGCAGGTTAGTTAAGTCATCATTTAGGCGACCAAGAACCTGATTGCGATTCTTAAGCTCATCGTTAAGAGTCTGCAACTCCTCATTGCCCGACTGCAACTCCTCTTTTGCCGTTTCCAACTCCTCGTTTGTACTCTGAAGCTCCTCATTGCTCGACTGAACCTCCTCCATAGACGACCGCAACTCCTCATTAGTTGCCTGCTGCCCCTCAACAAGACTCTGTAAAGACCGCTTAGTTGCCTCCAAATCCTCCCTAAGCTCACGAATCTGACGATCCTTAAGACTCTCCACCCCACCAGGCAAAACAACAGATTCAACTTCCTTAGCCAAAGAAGTACGATCAGATGTTTCTTCGGTAAATAATACAAGTTGGAAAGGTTCTTCGTACTGCGTTGTTTCTAATGGTCTTATCTCGATGTTAATTATTTTTTGGTTGCCTTTTTGTTTGAAGAACACCGTTTCCTTGATGGCGGTTTTTTCTTTTTTTGCCCTATACAAAGCAGTCTGAACTTGTGACCTCAACTCTTTCCGAATAATTCTGGTTATGTTAAAACTCGCAACTCCCGATTCAGGAGAAAGAAAAGGGGCAACATCTCCACGAAACACAATTATGTCCAAGTTATTGTTAACTAACAAAGTCGCTGGACCATACTCTGATGTTATAAGATGATCAACTTTCTCGCCCAAAACCGTGAGCAAGTCTGTTTTTCCAAGCGGTTCAGCAGTTTTCTTCGCTACATTAGGAGCAAAGACTTCATTTATCAATACGTGTGGTTGGGCTTGCTTTTTCCTGTAAATTAGGCATCCTGGAGTAATTGGTTCAAACAGATACTGGAACTTGCCAACGCTTTCAGATTCACCCAAAACTAGAAAACCATTTTCTTTTAGGCCATAATGGAAAATGTGTAATACTCTTTCATGAAGGTAAGAATCAAAATAGATGAGTACGTTTCGGCACATAATGAGGTCTATGTTGGAGAAAGGCGGATCAGTTGTTATGTCCTGTTTTGCAAATATGCACATGTCACGGATTGATTTTGTTATAATGTAATGGCCGCTGGAGAAAGTGAAGAATCGTTTTAGCCTGTTTTCGGAGACGTTGTCTTCTATGTTCTTTGGGTATGTTCCTTGGCGAGATTTCTCAATATTTTTCTCATTTGCATCCGTGCCAAAAATTTGAACCCGTATCTCGGGTATAGCTTTTTCTTCTAGGAATTCTTGAATTGTTATAGCGAAAGAATAGACTTCTTCTCCTGTTGAACAGCCTGGAATCCAAACTCGTATGGATTCGTTGGGCGAGCGGCTCTTGACGAGTTCTGGAAAAACTTTGCCTTTCAACACCGCAAAAGTGTCAGGTTCTCTAAAGAAATTTGTTACGCCGATTAGCAGGTCATCAAATAATGATTGTAGCTCATTTGGGTGCTTCCGCAAATACTCAACGTATTCCTTCATGTTTTCTGTCTTGTTTATGACCATGCGTCGTGTGATGCGACGGTCAATTGTTGTTTCTCTGTAATGGGCAAAATCAACGCCAAAAGAAGTCTTGAGCAACAGGATAATTTTTTTCAAGTCAGTTTCGACTTTTTCTTGCTCGGGCACTTTCTTTGTTTCAGAATGAATGGGTTGAGGGTGTTTACCGATTCTTAATAGTTCCCTGGCTATTTGTTCTGCGGAAAGAATAAAATCGGGGATTTCTGCGGCTATGGCGTTCTTGGGCATGTCGGGATATTGCGCTGTATCTGGGTCTTGTGCAAAGGTTATTCCGCCTTCGACTTTGATTACTTTTAGCCCTTCGGTTCCGTCATTGCCCGTTCCAGACAACACAATTCCGATTGCCAGAGTTTTCTTTTCTGAAGCTAAAGAAATCAAAAAGTCGTTGATGGGTTTGAGAGCTAAGCCTTTTGGAACAAGCCTGAGTTGACCGTTTTTCAACGTCATGGTTGTTCCTGGCGTAATTACGTAGACGTTATCTTGTTCAACTTGCATGCCATCTTGGACTTGCTGAACCTTCATCTGGGTGGATCTCGATAAGATTTCAGGCAGCAAACTATCTTGTCCTGGAGCCAGATGCTGGATAACAACAAACGCCATACCCGAATCAACGGGAAGGTCTCTAGCAGTTTTGTGATTGGGTCTANNCCGACGGGCAAGTTCTCTAGCAGTTTCCTGATTGGGTCTAGTCCGCCTGCAGAAGCGCCAATTCCAACAATCGGAAACTCATTTGCGGACTTGGTTTCAGAAAAGTTTTGCAGTTTCAAACCAGCTTTTTTTGTCTTCACCAACAAACCTCGCAGACAATAACACGATACAATTTCTGACCAAGATTTATGAACAGGTATAATTTAAAACTTGGTCTACGAGAAGAATTCCCTTAATTTGGAGGAAACTCTCACCTCGGCTCCAAGGCTCATTTTTATAAGCAAGATACAAACTGGATGATCCAAGGTAAGAATGTATGCAAACTACTTCCTTAAACCCTAAGCGGGGAAGGGAATCGCACCTCAAATCAAAAGCCCAGCTCCATGATTGACTCGCTTAGATTTCCAGGAATTTTTCAGTAAGCTTCTTATCACACTATTTTGTTATACCATATTTGTAATACTTATGAGTATGGAAGAAACCGTATGTGCAAAGGTTCCGGCTGGGCTCAAGAAAAAGCTATCCAGCCTAGGCGTTAACGTAAGCGAAGTAATACGCGAATCTTTACAATCAGAAGTAAACCGGCTGGAAAAAGAGCGACTAAACAAGCTTGCCAAAGAGGTATCAGTTATCCTCAAGAAGATTCCCCCTGAAGAATTCACTGAATCCATTCGTGCTACAAGGGACAGCAAATGACTAAGGCACAGTTACTGTTTGACTCTAACATCATATACAAGCTCATCAGAGAACAGCCACAAGACGCCGTGGAAAAACTAATTCAAGGCACAACGATATATTTAGCGTACTACGAGCTTGGCAACGCATTGTGGCGGGAATGTCTTTTGCTTAAAAGGATAAGCATCGAAGAAGCCGAAAAATCATTAGATTTGATGTACTCAATCCTTGAAAGTATGCAAGTTACCTCGCTTAACAACGAGACAGGAAAAGAAGTATTACAGATAGCATATGAATTTAACTTAACATTTTATGACGCTGCCTATATAGTGGAGGCAAAAAAATCAGGGAAAACCTTAGCAACCGACGACGTTAAGCTTGCCAAAGTAGCTGAAAAGTCAGGCATAAAAATCTTGTCAAGCAAAACGCTTATGCAATAATTAGATAGGCTACAGAGCTGTTATATATGGGTTCAATTCCCAGCCCCAGCATAATTTCTAAGTACGGTGCTCGATAAATATCTAGAAAAGAAGGGGGTGAGGCAAGCGAGGTCTAACTATTTTATTTACAATGGGGTGCGTCACGGCTTTTCAGATAATTCAAAATCTTGTAGCTTATTGGTTCAAATTGGCTAGAGTTTAATAGTATTGTACGCCCAAAATTGGTTCGGGGCATATATTAAGAGAGAAGAAGCTGTATGTGTCTATAAGGAAATTACGAATATAGCTGAGTGCATGGGAGCAAACGCCTTTAATCTAAAGTTGTCGAAGATAGATGACCCAACCTCAGAAGGCTATCAAATATGTATAACAATGGTCTCAGATAACGAAATCAGACTACAGATAGCAAAAATCGCCAAGAAACATAACTTAGCTGTAAAAGAGGAAAAAGGCGAAGTAATAATTTTTAAGCCCAAAGCTTAACTGACCAGCCTTGGTTATTGAGATCAAGGCTTAAGACGGACTAAGGCGAAAAAAGTGAGTCAGGGTACAATTCTACTTCTTGTTGAAAGAACTTTGGAAAGAGTTTCTTATTTAAAATCCATTTATCGTTTATTTCTTTTGGGGTAAACGTATTATGAAAGTTGCTCCTTTGCCCTCTTGACTCTCGAAGGTTACGGTGCCTCCTAATGCCTCTGTCATGCGCTTAACCACGGGTAAACCGAAGCCTTGCCCCTTCGATTTTGTCGTAAACATTGGAGTAAACAATTTGTTCTTAACGCCTTCTGGAATGCCAACTCCTGTGTCTTTAACAATTACTAAGACATCGTCGTTTGATTCTTTGTAGGCATGTATGGTTAGTTTGCCACCTTTCGGCATAGCTTGAACAGCATTATTAACCAAATTGTAAAGAATACGGTTTATGTGAGCAGCGTCTGTCCTGACTTTTTCAACTGCACTTTCAACATTAACATTTACCTTAACGTTCTCTGGCAAACCGTTCTTTTTCAACAGCTCATCGACTATAAGTTTTAAGTCGGCTTCTTCTACAGTAGGTTTAAGGGGTCTGGCAAAGTCTTGCAGGTCCGCCACAATCTTGTTAATGTAATCAACGTTCTTTTCTATGCCATCCAAACTTTCAATAACGCTCTTTTTGTCTTCGCTCTCGGGCATTGAAACTAATTCTGTCTTCAACAAATAGACATCGCTGGTTATCGCCTGTAGCGGATTACGAATATCATGCCCAACCATACCCGCAGTAGCGCCGATAGCCCCTAAACGTTCAGCATCCTTAAGCTGCGAAGTACGTTCCTCAACAAGCTTCTCCAAGTTCTTACTATACTCTTCAAGCTTAGTCTGCAAACGCTTACGTTCAGTAATATCTACATTTGTTTCAAGGATTTCCACAATTTTACCCTGAACATTACATGTCGCGAGCCAGTGGCTCTCAACGATTACTTCACGTCCCAACTTGGAGTAGTGAATTTTTTCTCCAGACCAACGACCATTAACCTCAAGTTTATTGAGAATTTCCCGAAATTGTTCTGGAAATTTAGTCTTCAAAAGCAAACGACTTTTCTGCCCTATAGCTTCCTCTTTTGTCCAACCGTAGAGACTCTGAGCCCCTTGACTCCAGAAAGTAATCGTGTCATCTACCTTTTTCTCAATTATTGCATCTGGACTAAGGTCAATTAGCGAAGCTTGTTTTCTTAAGGACTCTTCAGCTTTCTTTCGTCGCGAGATGTCAATTCCATAAATGTTAAGGTAACCCTCAGATGCACTTGGCACAAGCAATAACAAGAAAGTCTTATCGCCAAAGGTTTCCTCAAGCTCAATCTGTTTGTTAAGATTCAATGCGTCAAAAACAAGATTCTTTAGTTGGTCAGTTGCGCGTTCTCCAAATTTGCGATTCCATTCAGTCAGCAAAGATTCGGCGGCTGGATTATGATATGAAATTGTGCCATTCTGGTCGACTCGGAACACTGCGTTGGGGTTTTCTGTAGGATACTTTGTCAAACTTTCAATTTCGTGTTCATTACGTGTCTTGCGTTCAGTTATGTCTGAGAATGATAAGACTGCGCCGTCAATCTTTTTGTCCTCAGTTAAGTACGGTCGAATACGCATTTGATACCAACGACCTTCAGTACCCATAACTTCTCGATTGACAACTGTTAGTTCGGTTATTACTTCCTTGGTGGTCTTTTCCAAGTCTTCAATATGAAGCCCTAGATTGATGTTGGTGATCGAGCTTCCAATATCTGATGGCGAAATTTTCAAAAGTTCTTGAGCTGAAGTCGTGAAACGCCTTGTCTTGAGGTTGTTGTCAACGATAAGCACTGGGCTGTCAATGTTGGTTTGCAGATTAGCTAAGTCATCAGTTAAGCGACCGAGAGCCTGATTTCGGTTCTTGAGCTCCTCGTTTAGAGTCTGCAGTTCCTCGTTACCTGATTGTAGCTCTTCTTTAGCTGTTTCCAGCTCTTCATTTGTGCTTTGCAATTCTTCGTTGCTGGACTGAACCTCTTCCATGGACGAATGCAGTTCCTCATTAGTTGCCTCCTGCCCCTCAACAAAACTTTGCATAGACTCCTTGGCTGCCTCCAAATCCTCCCTAAGTTCCCTTATTTGTCGATCCTTAAGACTCTCCAACTCGAGAGACGAAGCTACAGATTCACCTTCTTGTAACGATTGTGCATCTTGTAGAGTTACTTCAGTAAATAATACAAGGTAGAATGGTTCGTAGTACTCTGCTTTTTTTAATGGCCTTATCTCGATGTTAACAGTTCTGGGCGCCTCTTTTTCTCTAAAGTGCACCGTTTCTTTGAAAGAGTTGTTTTGTTTTTTTGCTCTATAAACCGCAGTTTGAATTTGTGATCTGAACTCTTTTCGGATAATTTTGGATATGTTCAGGCTCGCTGTTCCCGATTCAGGTGATAGGTAAGGCGTAACGTCTCCTCGAAAAACAAGTATATCCAAGTTATTGTTAACTAACAAAGTTGCTGGACCATACTCTGTTGTTATCAGACGGTCGACATCCTCTCCCAAAATAGTTAGCAGATCTATTTTTGCAAGTGGCTTAGTTGCCTTCTTTACAGCGGAAGGCACAAAGAGGTCTTGATCTAACATTACTTGCGGTTGGGCTTGCTTCTTCCTGTAAATTAGTCCTTTCGGGATAAAAGGTTCAAACAGGTATTGGAATTTGCCGATGCTTTCAGATTCGCCCAAAACTAGAAAGCTATTGGGCTTTAATCCATAATGAAAAATAGGCAATACTTTTTCGTGAAGGTAAGAATCAAAATAGATGAGTACGTTTCGGCACATAATGAGGTCTATGTTGGAGAAAGGCGGGTCAGTTGTAATGTCTTGTTTTGAAAATATGCACATGTCACGGATGAATTTTGTTATTCGGTAATTTCCATTGTCGGAAGTGAAGAATCTCTTTAACCTGTTTTCAGAAACGTGTTCGTCTATAGTTTTTGGATAGGTTCCTCGGCGAGCTTTCTCAATATTTTTCTCATTTGCATCAGTGCCAAAAATTTGAACCTGTATCTCTGTTAGGGCTTTTTCTTCCAAGAATTCGTTGATTGCAATGGCGAGGGAATAGACTTCTTCGCCTGTTGAGCAGCCAGAAACCCAAACTCGCATCGATTCGTCAGGAGACCTGTTTTTAACCAGTTCTGGAAAAACTTTTTCTTTTAGAGCCAAGAAAGCGTCGGGTTCTCTGAAGAACCTTGTTACGCCGATTAGCAGGTCATCAAACAACGACTGCTGCTCACTTGGCTTGGTTCGCAAATACTCGACGTACGTCTTCATGTTTTCAGTCTTGCTGATGACCATGCGACGTGTAATGCGTCGGTTTACGGTTGTTTCTTTGTAATGGGTAAAATCAACGCCGAAAGACGTTTTGAGTAGCATGATGATTTTTTTTAAGTCAGTCTCGGCTTTCTCTTGTTCTGAAGCTTTTGTTTCAGAGAAAATGAGTTGAGGGTGATTGACTATTCTGCCTAGTTCTTTTGCTATCTGTTCGGGTGAGAGAACAAAATCAGGGGCTTCTGCAGCTACAGCGTTTTTGGGCATGTCAGGATATTGGGCTGTGTTTGGATCTTGAGCGAAGGTTATTCCACCTTCGGCTTTGATGGCTTTTAATCCTTCGGTTCCGTCATTTCCTGTGCCTGAGAGCACTATTCCGATTGCCCGTGTTTTTTGCTCAGAAGCTAGGGAAATCATAAAGTCGTTAATAGGTTTGGAAAACTTATTTTTAGCTAGAAGCTTGAGGCAACCGTTTTCTAGCGTCAAGGTTTCTCCTGGAGGAATGACGTAAACGTGATCTTGTTCTACGTGCATGGCATCCTTGACTTGTTGAACCTTCATTTTTGTGGATCTTGAAAGGATTTCTGGCAGCATGCTTTGTTGCCCAGGTGCTAAATGCTGGATAACCACGAAGGACAAACCAGTTTGAACGGGTAAATTTTCCAACAATTTCTCAATGGGTTCTAATCCGCCAGCGGAAGCGCCAATCCCAACAATCGGAAACTCATTTGCCACTTTGGCTTCAGAAGAGGTTTGCAGGTTCAAACCGTCTTGTTTATTCTTCAATGCAAACCTCACAGCCGATATACCGTATGCACTCTTGACCGAGATTTATGGGTATGTATGAGGCTAAATGTCTATTTTAACAAAGAATAAGTACATATTAAGACAAGAAAAGGAGCTTCTGTCTTGCTTATGTTTTACAAGACCAATTTGGGTTTTGTTCGACTTCTCTTTTATTCTTGTGCTACATTTCAGCAGCAAATCTTGTTAGCCTGTGTCTACCTAGTTTCTCAGCTTCAAACGAAAGATTACTCTTAATAGAATTTAGGTCAAACAAGTGAATAATTTTCGCTGAAATGAGCTTTCATGGACCCAACTAACGCAGAGGGGTCTTCTTTTGAATTGAAAATTAACTGCTCGCTGATGACTATTCACGAAAGGGCATTGATTCTGTTATTGAGAGACATAAATTAGCGATGAAAGAAATACCTAACTCGGTAACCATTTATCGCCCAAGAACTTAACAGAGCGTACAAGGGCACCGCGTTAGCTGATTAACGGAGCATAATCTCAGTGCGTTGAAATTGTACTTGTTTTCCCTTTAAGTTTTTCTTCGAGGATCCCAATTAGGATTTCTGGTTTAACAGGCTTAAGCAGAAATACGTCCGCTCCTCTATTTACCTCGTCAAGCGTACCCTTTGACATAGGCGTACCTGTGAATACAATCTTCAACATGCTGGGAGCCACTTTATTCATCAGAGGCAACAGATCCGTACCCAATGTCTCACCTAAACCAACATCAATCAAAGCTACATCAAACTTTTTGGTCGACAGTTTTTCTGAAGCCTCTTTGCCCGTTTGCGCAGTATAAAGATCGTAACCTTCTCTGCTCAAGACTCGAGTCATAGTTCTCAGAATAGAAGGGTTATCATCAATTATCAATATGCTACGCTTATTCTCAGTCATTAATTAAACAAATCCTTCAGAAATTATTCTTCTGTAGAAAAACACTCAAATCACTAGGACAATCGCTGATGTTTAAACATTTGTTACTGCAACATCACACCTACATTTGCTCAACCAACTTATTAGCGCCCAATTAACCCCCTTACGATAGGTCGGGAAAGCTTAAGCCACATGAAAAGAACGTATTTACTGTTTATCAGTGCGCGTGGAATATCAGGCTCATTTTTATAAGCAAGATAGCAAAGTGGATGATCCAGGGTAATGCGTATGCAAACTACTTCCTTAAACCCTAAACGGGGAAGGGAATCTAACCTCAACTCAAAAGCCCAGCCCCAGTTCTTTTACCGAACCTTATGCGCTCGAGTGATGTTATTTGCGTTTTCTGAACAGTTTCGCGTCCTCAATTGAAAACATACTCTAAGCCATTTTCGATAAGTTAACTGCGACTGATAAGTGGTCTAATGATATAGCCAAGCGATTAAGCGTTATACGTAGAAGATAGTGGCTTATTGAAAAACTACTTAAAAGAAAAAAAAGGAGAGTTTTTGCTTAAGTGGGCGGTGGTGGAGGTGGAGGCGTAGGCGGCGTTGAAGGCGTGGTGAGCGCATTTAATTGGAATACTTGTTTTATTTGAACAACGGTAGTTCCTGCTATGCGATCAGTGAATTTTTGGCGTTTATCAGGTCCAGGCGTTAAGATTGCTATTAGCCAGTCTATAATGACTAAAGGCCAAAGAATTTTGCTTATGTTTCGGATAAATGATTTATCTATGGTGACTTTGCCGCCTTTTGTCAGTTGCACTTGCATGCCTAAGATCCTTTTCCCTAAGGTTGCGCCCCAATAAACCTCAAGGATAACAAAGTAGATGATCTGAATGATCCCTAAGATTAATGGATAAAGTAACCAGAAGGCCCAAATCGGAGCAGATCCGTAATAATTGCCTATGAAGACATTATAGTATTTAGGTGTCAACGACGGGAGCAATATGGCATAATATATGATTGAGGCCACAACGCCAGTGATGATGCTGTCGATAACGTAAGCGATTAAGCGGTAAACCCACAGATTAAAGTCAATCTGTCCACTGCTACTGCTATTTGTCATTTTAATTAGAAACCTCTATTTAATTTGAGGCAAACAGGTTATTATCATTTTCCGTCAGGCGATTAAGCACTAAGAAGCAAATACCATTTCAGGGCTCATAATGTCAAATACAAAGTTGATTTTGCCTTGAATCGTGGGCAAGGGGCTGTCGCAAACTGACGGGTATTGGATAAGATAAAGCCCAAAATTATCTACTAATTTTTTGCCTTCTTATAATAAGGTAAAACTCAGCGAGTCTTCGTCCCTCTTGGGGCAATGTTTGGAAGACATTGGCGTGCCTCGATACTTTGTGCGGACTGCGAGTTAGACAAAATGATTGAAGCAAATTTGTTCGCAAATATTGCCGAAAGTATCATTCTGTACATTTTAGGCCCATGTGAGGCATCAATATAAGCGATGTAACTGTGTTCTTCACGCCTTGAATCTTCATGATTCTGTTTTTCAGGACATCACTTAAATCCTCGATATCCGACGCACACACAATCGTGACTATGTCAAATTCGCCTGTTACCTCATAGAGTTCCTCAACCGCGTCTAGTTTGGAAAGGGCTTCAACCACCTCATCGAGAAAGAAAGACTCTACGAAAATGTTTACAAAAGCATGTAACTCATGCACTCATTTCACCAGTTACCTTTAAAAAGCTCTTCAAATTTCCACCCTCAGAGCAACTATTGTACTTTTCCATTTACTGCACTGATTCAGTTTGGGCAAAAAAAGGGGACAAAGCTCTCTCACCGATTGGAGGATATAGGGATTGAAAGGTATAGGATAAGACAACCTCGGAATTATCTTTGTATTTTGTATTTTCTGATGACTAGATATTTTCCGGCAAACCTTCTTCCTCTAATGGGGATAAATTTTTGAAAGCCTTTGTTAGCTGTTCAACCTAATTCACGGTTTGCGGATTTATTTCGCTCGCCACTCTCAAAATTTGAGCTGTCAAGAACTGTCTTAACCAATCAAGAGCTAAATTATTTTCTGAGCACCCACTTGTCGCCCTGTGTTCAGCTAAATGATTTTCTATGGCGCGGTCCATGGCTTTCACATCAGGCAGCACCAAAATCTCGAAACCACATGCGCATCTGATAGTGCGCATGCTTTTTTTATGAGAAACCAATTTGCTTTTGCGGCCTCGAACGAAAGTAAACTCAATTTCGCGAATGCTTTTTGTGGCCATGACAGCTCATCCCTCACTTTACAAGATTATTAGAACTGTGTTTAGTCTGCAATGGATATAAGAAATTGTGATAGGCTTGGCACAATCACAGAAACAGTGTAGCAAAGCTTAAGAAAGGTCTGTCGGCGATTGGCCCGTATAGGATAAGTCACAAAAATACCCAGTAAAATAATTCGCATTGTTCAAAAAAAATAAAAAGGAGAGGATTTGGGTTTGACAGGTATCTTATGGTCTTTTTTTGAGCACTTTTATTGTTAAAGCAAATCTGTAAGCTATAGGCGATTATTATTGCGATGACTCTTAGGGCAAGGTCCAGTCCGCGTGGTTCCTGTTCTTGGAGTGGAAGTGGAGACCCGATTGCTCCTGGCTCACTTGCGTAGAAGTGCGTTCCATTGGAAGAAACCTTCTTGTGGATACGTAGTTCTTTTCGATAAAGATTAGTAAGCTCCATATCAGAGCTAATTATATGGGCTTCGCGAACTTGTTAAAATACCATTGAGCTTTTTTAAAAGACTCTATCACATTCTCTTGCATTTCGCGATATTGCTTAAGCCTTTGAGTTAAAACAAGTTTAAGACCAAGTTCAGGCGGAATCGCTTTGAACTTGTAAGGCTTCATAATGAGTTCTCTTTCGACTAAGCCTATTTCTTGTAGTTCGCGAATAATTCTGAATACTTGTTGACTTGACAAGTTTGCTTCTTTTGACAGTTCTTTACTGTCGGTGTCTCCCAATTTTAAAAGAGATAAGTAAACCGTCGCTTGGGATCTTGTGAAACCCATCTGGATTAGGAGTTGAACCTCATATTCTTCATACAGCTTTGTTTTCACCATTTTTTTGGGTTTGCTGAGGCTCCGGATGGACTTTTTCTTTAGGAGAAAGAAACGCAAATCTATTGCCGCGACGACTATGACTATGGTTACATCGCGAGTTTAACCGGAACCTTCTCAGCCCCTTTTTTTCTCCAACACCTTAACTAAAAAAAAGGAAGGGGAGTGTGTTTGCAGTTTGCTTGTTTATGGCCGTTTTCTTAACAGGAGTATTGTTGCTGCGCCGACTACGATGATGACAGCTATTATTGCAATTCCGATGCCTAAGACGTACATTTGAGTTGGCTGCTCGTTAACGGGTGCTGTAGTTGAGCTTGGTGTTACTGTTGGCGCTTGCATTGCTGTGAAGCTTGTTGAGTCGGATGATGGCCAGTAGCCTTTGGTGCCTGCGAATTGAGCGTAGACTGTGTAGTTACCTACGATGTCAGGAGTCCAAGTTAGGGTGTACATGCCGTTTGCGTTGGTTGTTGCTGTACCGATTGATCGGTAGTTACCGTTAGAGTCTAAAACGTAGATTTGCACTGGGACACCGGTGAAGTTTGTGGGCATTGGCTGTTGCTCGTAAACGTAGCTCATCCATTGGCTCATGCTTGCGTCAGATGCGCATGGTACGCCGTTGGGGAAGTCTGCTGCCTGTTCAGTTTGCTGTGTGCCTGCGGAGATATCCATCACTGTGCCTCTGATAACGATAGGTGTTCCTAATGATGTGCCGATGTCGGGTGCTGAAACTGTAGTTGCGCTGGGTCCTCTGCCTACGCTGTAGATTTGGTTGTCATAGCCATTGAGGGATACTGAATAGCCGTCTGCTATGGCGCCTGTTTCTAGAGGTCCGAAAGGTGAACCTGCTTCGGATGTGACTTCGTTTAGGCTCCAAATTAGTGTTCCGTCTGTGGCGTTGATGGCTTGTTGTGTAGCTCCTTTGTAAATTGGGTCTTCGACCGTGTGCTCAGTGGTTGTTGTGTAGACGACTCCGTCGCCGATGGCCATTATAGACATTGGGTATGGACCTGGAGTTTCAAAGCCGCTGTTGGTGGTGTTACCTGATCCGCCGTTGCCGTATGTCCATAGCAAGTTTCCAGTTTGTTGATTGTAACAGGACATTATTCCTCCGAAGCCATCATAGTAGATGTTACCGTATGCATATGCTGCTCCGTTTTCGTTTCCGCCGCTATTGTAGCCTGAGTTGTAGTACATTAGCTGGTCTTGTGATTGATTGCCTACTGGTCCCCATATTTGCTTTCCTGTTGACAGGCTGTATCCTACAAATTGCATTGTCTCTTTATGGAATTCACAGAAGACGCCGTTTGTTGGATCACCGCTGGCTGGTCCCGAGTAGCTGACTGTGACGTTACCTGCTGGTGGTTGAAGAGTGTTGCTCCATAGCATGCTGCCGACTGTGCCTACTGAGGCATTAAGGTTTACGGCGTAGTATGTATAGGGGGTTTGTGAGCCGCCTAAAGCTGGGGTTGAGCCGCTTCTGAGAAGTACCAAGTTTCCTGCCCAACCTGCAACTATAGTGGGCACTGGTGTAACTGTGCTGAGCCATGATAACGAAATGTTCCAGTCATAACTGTACAATGTACTGCTTGAGTTTACCACGTTGCCATAGATTAGGTAGTTAGAGGTTGCTGGTTTGGTTGGGTCGTTGCCTGCAGGTGCGCTGATTGCTGGTTGTGTAGTGCTTGCATACTGCGATTGAGTTGTGTTTAAGCTGGCGCCAGTGGTTGTTGAGTCGTTGAATAAGGTTGGGGTTGTAATGACTCCGTTGGTCCATGGGTTCTGCCATGTCCCCCAAAGTCTGGATGAATTCCACTCGCTTAAGTATATCACTGGATTTGTTGCGTTGCCGTTGTTTGCTAAGATAAGCTTCAGCTGTTCTCCTTGTGGACCAGGAACTGCTGTGCCAGTGGGGACGCCGGTCACGTTAAAGAGTGGATCTCCTGTGTATGCGTCAAAGGCTTGGGCGAAGTTGGCCGTGAAAAGTATCGGTGGGTAAATGCCGTGTTGGTCTGGGGTCTCGAGTTGATAAACATAGCCGAAGGATAATGCAGGTATTTGGGTTGTACTCCACACGATTTTGCCTGTTCTAAGGTCTTGGCAAACAGTTGCTCCGGTACTGGTTCCTGTAAATGATACAGGTAAAGTGTAGTAAAGGTATCCGTCGATTATTATGGGGTTAGTGAATCTTGCGTTGTATGCTGACCCTTCAAAATATGAGGCACCTTGAACCGAAAATGTGTTGCCTCCAACGATTCCACCCATATCAATTGGGTAAGTCCACATGACATGGCTGGTTTGAGGCCCTGAAGCTTCACCTGGAGGGTAATTGCAGCCTGCCGCACCGGTACCATATCCTGCTGAACCCGTGCCAAGCCAGTTTGACGCTATGTCAAACCAATAGTTGTTTTGGCCATATATTGGTCGCGTCCAGTAGTTGGTCGGAAGAGGGGTTTCTGGATAAGCCGTAACTTGCTGCTGTTGTACAGTGCAGGTGCATGACGATGAACTAGGCAGGTATGTGTCATTGATGTACGCTGAGGTTGACAGATCGTCGGAAGTTGTTAGAGCTTGCCCCGGAAAATTGAAGGTGAATGAGTAAGTTCCGACTTGAGTAGGGGTGAAGGCGTAGAACTGGTTTGAGGTCGTGTCTGAGACATTTGGAAAAGTTATTGTGTTGGATGTACCATTTGGCGCTGTAATGGTGAGCTCGTAGTTTTGGAATCTGTAGTTGTTGGTTATCAATTCGCTATCAAAAGTATTGGTCAGCCACATGTATACTGTCGCTGTCTGTCCGACTCCGATTGGGTTAGGAACAACTTGCACATAAGCAAAAGTTTCAAGATTCCACGAAGGCGTATGCGCACTAGCGTTGGGTATAAGCATTGCTGAAGCACTCATTGAAACAGCTAAAAGCAAAACAATTAGGGTTGCTGCCGATTTCTTGTTAATCAGTTGCATTTCTTTTTTGATTCTAAAGCTTGTCATTTTTTTCTCTCCTAATGAGCTTCCTGATTAGGAGGAGCGCTAATAAGCCTCACTCACCTATCGTGATTACAAAAAATTGGCAAGCAGTTTTTTGCGAATACAACCAAATTCGTCGTTTTTGGACCACTAAAAGAAAATACAATAAGGCCGCCTAAGTTCTAATCGACCATCTTGATTTTATTACAGACCATTATTATGAAAGAGGGACTTTGAGGGCAAGAAACCTTGCGATTGAAAAAACTTCGCTTATTGGCAAGATAACCAGCAATCTGCGTCTCGAAGAAGTCCAAATTCTACGCTTTTCCCTCCACGTAACCTTAGAATTGGGGCTTTTCTTAAGAAAAGAAAGGTTTGCTGAGGCTCCGGACGGACTTTTTCTTTAGGAGAAAGAAACGCAAATCTATTGCCGCGACGACTATGACTATGGTTACATCGCGAGTTTAACCGGAGCCTTCTCAGCTCCTTCTTTCCTTCATTTTTTTCCAGAACAAAAAAAGGGAAAAGAGGGTACTATTTTCTTACTGTCGTTTCTTCAGAGTCAACAAGATCAAAGCGCCAATTACAAGTACGACAATTATGACTGCTGCGCCTATAGCTAGGACGTAATTTTGAGTGGGTTGCATATCAATTGGTTGCGACGTTGTTGCTGGTGTTGCTGTTGATGCTTGGTCAACTGCAAATGCTGTTTCCGCATTTGATGGCCAGTATGATTGACTGCCGGCGAATGTTGCGTAAACTGTGTATTTGCCTGTGATGTCGGGTTTCCAATTAAAGCTGTAGCAGCCGTTTAGATCGCTGGTAGCGTTGCCGATTACTCGATAGTTTCCGTTGGCATCGACGACGCTTATGGTTACTGGTACTCCAGTCGCGTTTGTTGGTTCTGGCTTTTGCATGTAAACATATGCCATCCAATTGCCTTGGCTCGCGTCTGAGACTGCTGGGACGCCGTTGGGGAAGTCAGCTGCTTGCTCTGCTTGTTTTGTGCCAGCCGAGATATCCATTACTGTTCCCTGGATTAGTACACTGCTGCCTAATGTTGTAACTGAAGGTCCTGCTGACACGGTGGTTTGGCTTGGGCCTCTGCCGACTGAGTATACTTGATCGTCATATTGGTTCAGGTATAGGAAGTATCCGTCTGCGACAACGTCGTATTCTCCAATGTACATGCCTGTACCCCAGCCCACGATAGTCCATATTTCAGTGCCGTCTGTAGCGTTAATGCAGCGGTATTCACCGCCTTTGTACCAAGGAATGTTAGGCGAATGTTCAGTGCTTCCGATGATTACCTTGCCGTCAGCAATGTCATCTACGAAGATTGGCCAGTGACCATAAGGTGTTTCAAGACCAGCATAGGTGCTGTTTCCTGAGCCTCCGTTGCCGTAGGTCCAGAGTAGATTGCCAGTTTTGTCGTTGTAGCAATATAGTATTCCGTCGTAACCAGCGACGTATAGGTTGCCGTATGCACAAAGTGTGTCTCTTCTGACGGTATCCCACACATGGACTAATGATTGTGTTTGCCATACTTGAGTGCCGTCAGTTAAGCTGAAGCCTGTGAGTACATCTGTTTCTTTATCTTCTGTAATGAAGGTGCGTGCAATGTTGTCGACAGCGATTATTTGTCTTGTTTCATTGTTTGGTGCGACCGGGTAGGTTTTTGTCCAAAGTACTTGTCCCAGATTTGCTGAGTTAAGACTTATTGCTGTGACGTTGTCGCCTGTTTCAGCTGCTCTTGGACCTGTGCCGAGGCTTCCCTGAATTGCAATCATTATGTCGTTGAGGTAAGCGTCTCTGTAAACGTTCCATACCACTGATCCGCCAAGTGCGGGTATTGAAATGTTCCAGTCATATGAAGGAGTGGTAGAAGTTGCTTGCGCTGATGGCACTACTTGCCAACCTGTTCCGTTCCAGTTCCAAGCGTTACCTGTGCCTGCTGAAGTTGTAGGCATTGCTGGTGTCAACGGTACGTTTGCAGTAACTGATCCAGAATACCAGTTCATGGGTGTGAAATTGTTATTCCAGCCTATTACATCGGAAGAATTCCATTGCGACAGATAGTACTGTGGGTTGGCTGCGGTTCCGCAGTTGGTTAAGGTATAGATAAGTTCTTCGCCTTGTGTACCTGCGACAGATACTGCTGAGCCAGTTGATGCAGCTAGTGTTGCAGCTTGGACTGTGCCTGAAGGTACATATGTGACGTTCATTGCCGTGAGGACTCCGTCTCTTGGGTCATAACCTCGCCAAGCAGTGACACCGCCTGCTAGACTTTGTGTAGCAATCAGTAGGCCGTCGGGTAGAATTCCGTGTTGGTTTCCTGTGTCGAAAGATGGCAGGTAGCCGAATGAAGGTACAAGAGAGACTCCTGTTGCTGAGGCATTTATGCGCCAGAGTTCTTGACCTGTCCTGATGTCTACTGCTATGTAGTCACCACCGCCGCCGCTCTCGCCGTATGGTTCTTGGTAGTAGATGTAGCCTTGCATGACTATTGCGTTGCTGAATCGTGGGTTGTATGATTGACCACCGTAGTATGTTTCACCTGGGACAGCGGTATCATTTCCTCCGACGAGTCCGCCGAATTGGATCGGTTTTGTCCACATTACGTGTGCACTGTTTGGTGCTGTTCCGTCTGGTTGATATCTTCCGTAGCCTGCTCCGCCGGTGACTGTCGCCCCGCTGCGTATCCAAGGTGCATTTAGCCAGTTGGAGGAGATAGCATACCAGTATACGTTCTCTCCCTCTATGGGGCGTGTCCAGTATTGGGTTGGCATTGGATAACTGGCAATTGGTTGAGGAACCATCGTATTGGTTACTTCTAGCGTGAACGTGGCGCTTGCCGGTTGGAAGGTATCATTTGTCCAGTTCGGATCGGCCCATGTGAAGGTTTGTCCAGTGTATTGGAATAAGAATGTGTAGTTTCCTGTCATTTGAGGTGTATATGTCCAAAACTGTATTCCAGTTGGGTCTGAAATATAGTTCCACGTGTGCGACTCGGTGGTGCCGTCTGGTTTAGTGATTGTCAGGTCGTAGCCAGTCCGTCTGATGTTGTTTGTGACTGCTGAGTTCGGCATAGGCGTGTCTACCCACATGTACACTTGAGCTGTTTGACCAACGCCGATTGGCGAAGGAGCAGCCGTTACGTATGCAAACGATGCGATGCTCCAAGCAGGTGTATGTGCGCTAACTGTCGACTGAATCGCAGATGGAATTATCATAGATAGCATTAGAAACAATGCGATCATCGAAAATATTTTTATTTTTGCATTTTTCATTTAGATTTCTCCTAAACGTATTTCTCTGATTGATAAGGAACGCTAATAAGCCTCACTCACCTATCGTTATCACAAAAAAAGCCTAAACTTAATTTTAGTTTACAACTAAGTCCATCAGTTTTATACAATTAATTGAAAAAAGAGAAAGCAAAATATAGACAGAATGCAACAGAGTAGAATCATGTTTGCTACTGACATGTATCCTGTGGAGCGAATTATAACAGAGGTTGCTTCAGCAGTTATTTGCTTTATTCTTGTCTGGTTCATGATAAGACCATATAAGCTTACTCGAGAGGGAAGATACCTTGGTTTACCGCTCGGATTTGGCTTTCTAGGTATATCATTCGCATTCGCAGCCCTAGCATATTCCCCTCTAGGTGATAACCCAAAACTATTGTGGTTCACTCTCTTGGTAAGAACATTTGCCTTTGTATTCCTTGCAACCACTTATTTCTTTGCAAACACGAAATCAAAAAATAGCCAGCTATTAGGAGAGTTGACAATTAGTCTGTTAATCATCGTTCTCGCCAGTTTACTTTTGACTGCGTTTGTTATTCCACAGTTTACTTTCGACAGTTACAGTCAAGCTAATGTGTACTTGAGAATTCTCAATGTATTTTGCCTGTCTTACATTGTTGTCAATACGCTTAGAATTCATGTAAGGAATCCTGATCCAAAAACGATTTGGACTCCTTTCGGCTTTATTTTTCTTGCAATAAGTCAGTATACGTTGATATTTTATTATATTGATTCAAGTTTTTCGGCATTTATTGGATCCTTGGTAACTCGCTTTGTAGGTTTAGCTATCTTTCTTTTTGTTGCTTATCGAGCCTTCTGTAGTCGAGACAAAAAGGATGGATGAAATGAAGAAAATTCCTCGCAGGGATAGATTAAAGATTTACGGAGATTTGTTGTCTGCCCTGAAGAGCGAAGCTAATAATGAAAAAGTTGTGCTATCTCATATTCAGGTACATATTAACGTGCCTTTTGATCGGCTTAAAAATTACATCATAGAACTTAAGAATCTTGGTTTAATTGAAGATGAAACGTCGCTTAAACTTACCGAAAAGGGTAAGCAGTACCTTCAGGAGTACGAAAAAATTCTAGACTTCATGAGACGCATGGGACTCACCTATAGCAACAAGCTTGACTAATTCACTTGCAAGTAATGATTTTAGGGACAAAAAAAGAAAAAGATTGTAGATGTTTTTTCGCGTGGCGTCTTATGGATGTTTTCTTAGCGTCAAAATCGCTAGTACAGCAAAGCCGATGATTATTACAACGATTATGGCGGCGATGGATGGAACAAAGTATGCGTCAGCGACAGATGTCGGTGTAGCTGTAGGTGTAGCGGTTGATGTTGAGGCGTTCATTACTGTGAAGCCATCTTCGGCGGATGATGGATAGTATCCGTTGGTGCCTAGGAAGTTTGCGTAAACTGTGTAGTTGCCTGCAATGTCTGGAGTCCATGAGAGTCTGTAGGTCCCACTTGAGTCAGTTATTGCTGTGCCGATTACTCTACAGTTACCGTTGGAGTCTAAGACTGAGATTTGTACTTGTACTCCTGTAAAGTTAGTTGGCATTGGTTGCTGTTGGTAAACATAGCCCATCCACGCCGTCATGCTTGCATCAGATGTACATGGAACACCGTTTGGAAAATCGGCTGCTACAGTGCTTTGCTCTGTTCCTGCCGAGATATCCATGACTGTGCCTTTGATGACTACTGGCTGCCCGAATGATAGAGCTGCACTTGGTGCTGTAACGGTTGTTGCGCTAGGTCCTTGGCCGACACTGTAAACTTGGTCGTCATAGCCGTTGAAGAAAACTGATTGACCGTCTGCTATGGCGTAGCTTTCACCAGTGAATTCGCCAGTGTAGTCTGATAGTGTCCAGATTTCTGCTCCATTTGTTGCGTTAACGGCGCGTGCCAAAGCACCTTTGTAAATTGGGTCTGTGATAGTGTGTTCAGTTGTAACAAGGTATATTACTCCGTTGCCGACGGCGTTTATGAATGTTGGATAATCACCGTAAGAAGTGTTAAAGCCTGAATTAGTACTGTTGCCCGATCCGCCGTTACCATAAGTCCACTCTATGTTGCCATTTGTCAAATTGTAGCAGTATAGTACTCCTGCGAACGCGCTGCTGTAGAGGTTTCCGTAAGCAACTTGATCTACCAATGTGCCAGCGCCGGGGCTGCCATAATAATCGAAGGCGGGTTGAGATGCAGTTGGTCCCCATATCTGTTGGCCTGTTGTTAGGCTGTATCCTACGAAATTCATTGTTTCCCTGTGGGCTTCAACGAATACACCGTATCCGTTTCCATTCCATGCCGTTGGGTCAACTCCACCAAATGAGACAGAGACATTGCCTGATGGCGTAATTGTATTCCACCACAGCACCGAACCGACAGTACCGCGTGAGGCGTTAAGGTTGATAGCGAAGTAAGTGTACGGCGTCCAGCTAAGTGCTCCTTCAACGCTTGTTGGGCTACCAATGGGGTAGGATCCATTTTTGCATAGCAACAGGTTCCCGTAAAGCGCTGCAAGTACTGTGGGTGCAGTGCTCATGCTGTTTAACCCAGATGTTGAAACGTTCCAATCATAACTGTAAAGGCTGCTGCTTGAGTTTACTACGTTTCCGTAGATTGTATAGTCATAAAGTGCTGGTTGAGTTGGGTCTGTGCCGGCTGGTGTTGTTATTGTTGGTTCAGTCACATTGGCGTATTGTGCGTCTGCTGTGGGCAAAGTGGTGCCGTTTGTGAACGAATCATTGTACATTGTTGGGCTGTTAACAGCTGCGCCTGTAAACGGGTTATCGTAGGTTTCCCAAAGTCTGGATGAGTTCCACTCAGCTAAATACCAGTTTGGACTCGCAGAAGTACCTATGTTGGTTAAAACGTATCTTAATTGTTCACCACTTGGACCTGCAGCTGAGGTTCCTGTAGGAACACCAGTTACATTGAATAGTGGATCTCCAGTATACGCATCGAAAGCTTGTGCAAAGTTAGATGTAAACAAGATTGGTGGATAAGCTCCGTGTTGGTTGGGGTCATAAACATTGTAGATGTAACCGAATGATAATGTCGGTATTTGGGTGCTCTCCCAAATGATTTTTCCTGTGCGCAGGTCTTGACAAACTTCTGCTCCTGAACTAGGACCTGTGAAGGACACTGGAAGTTTATAGTAGAGGTGACCGTCTAATATTATCGGGTTGGCGAATCTATTATTGTAAGCGGAGCCTTCAAAGTAGCCGACACCTTGTGCGTTAGCAAACATGTTTCCACCAACGATTCCGCCGCCTTGAATTGGGTATGTCCACATAATATGACTAGTCAGTGGTCCTACTGCATCGCCTGGATAACCTTGGATGTAGGATGATGTGGGGTAACTAGTGGCGAAAGAAGGTGTACCAGCGCCAGTTGCTGAATTGACAGGCATGCCTGTGCCTAGCCAGTTTGACGAGATCGTGTACCAGAATGTGTTCTCTCCGTAGATTGGCCGTGCCCAATATGATGTTGGAAGCAATGAGCCAGTTGATGCCGCGGGGATTGCTGTTTGTTGTACAGTAATCGTCGTGTTTGCACTGCTTGGAGCATAAGTATCATTGACCATTACTGAATTTTGGTCATATGTGCCTGCACCGCCAGAGGTAATTTGTGTGTATGGTTGGCCGGGGAAGTTGAAGATAAGGTTGTAAGTACCAGTTTCGTTAGGTGTGTAGGTTGTATACATTGATGATGTGGGATCTGAAATATAGGGATAAATCGTTGTCTTCACAGAACCGTCGGGAGCCACTATGGTCAGATTGAAGTTTTGGAATCTGTAAGTGTTTGTTATCTGTGCATAATCAGTTGTTGTGGTTGATCCTGGAGCAGCATAATATCCGAAAACTTGGTTAAGCCAGAAATAAATGGTCAGTTGTTGACCGACGCCTATCGGGTTAGGCGCCGCGGAAATGTAAGCCCAGGTGGGTATTGTTACTGAAGGCGAATGAGCGCTTGCGCTAGGGATAAGCATGACAGAGGCTGACATCGAAATCATAAGAAATATTGCCATCGCAGTCAGTGCATTTCTATGTTTAGAAACTAATTTCATTTCACTTTCTCCTTACAAATGAATCAGTAGTTTAGTTTTGAACCTGTCAATATTTAAGCCTTGGCAATATTGAGCTAATTATTGAATAAAATTGCCTTTTTTAGACCAAAAAGGCTAAAACATAAGACGCCTGATCTTTGTTGCGGTGATGATTAGCTTAAACTCGAAAGGACTTTTCCTTCAATGAAGGAAAGTTTTTTGACAGACCTTGGACTAAGCTTATCTTCTCGGTCTCATAATATCAAACCGATAAATATGGAAGACTTCTCTGTCTTGGACTGCGAAATCCTCTGGAACAAGGAAAACAAGATCCCAAAAAGCCACAAAACAGCTCTAAAGGAAGAACTAAAAATCATGTCTACCCATATCAAGAAAGCAATGAAATTTACAATAGAAAACGAACAAAGCATCGTAACTTTTTGCCTCAACCCGAAGATAAAAAATCAAAAAACAGAGGTCTTCTACAAACTCGAAATTAATGTAAGCGCCGAGGAATCCGAGCAACCGATTTGGGAAATAAGCGTAACAAACGGAGCAACCGTCGCAGACATATACAACGAAAAATTTCACATTTACGCCGGACTGCTAGACGAAAACATTCAAGCCGACAACTTCACCAACTAAAGTCTACACGAAACAATCTACATAGCGTAAGTCTAACAAAAATTCTATTTCTAATATTTTTGTGTCTTTCCATTAGCTAAAATTCTTTGAGAGTTTCTCTATGGAAACCAGATTTTGGAAGGCCTTGATAGATTGTGCACGACTAACTCAAATTTGGGAGATTCGTTTTGCTTGCTGCCATCAGAATCTTCTCTGTCAAAGATGCCTCCAACGAGTCAGGGACCAATCCATAATCCGCTTGCTTGTGTTCAGCCACATGATTTTTTATAGCGTGATTCATCGCTTTCAAATCAGGGACTACCAGAATTCTTAAGCCACAAACACATCTGATGGTGGGCATCCCTTTTTTATGTTTGACTGATGTGCTTCTGTGACCTTGGTTTGGAGCGAAGTTGATCTCTTGGTGGTTTTTCTTTGTCATTACATATAACCCTTCGCAAGGTTTTCTAGGTTGGCATTCAATTTATATAAAAAGTTGTGGTAGGCATGGCACAATCACATCTAAATAATTCTTTTTATCCATTTAATTTTAGATTCATTTTCAATCTCAAATAATGGATTTATCAACAAATGTCTTGACATCTTGAATTAAACAACCGCTAAGTAGCTTAAACCACTTTTGATGAATGGCAAGCTTAAGGGAAAGTTTTGGAAGACCGCGTCATGCCACGACATACCGATATCGTTGAAAGGCCAAAGGTCTGTTGAAGATCGGCTAGCACATGCAGAGCCTGCCTTCACCTGACACCAAGGCCGCTAATACAGCTGAAATATTCAAAATGCAGGATTTGACTGCTGATTGAATCAAGCAAGCCAGTGAAATAGCAAAAGCTTATAAAAAAAACAATCCCCATTGCAATGGAAAGACCACCTAAGCAATTGGAGAAACTTCGTGTGCCCCAAATGAGAAGATCAAAACTAGAAATATACGTTGACATCCTCAAAGTTTTGGCAAACAATGGTCCAATGATGCACACAAACCTCATGGCGAAAGCCAACTTCAACAGCACTATGCTCAAGGAGCAGCTGAGCTTTCTAGTCAAGAATGATTTGGTCGAAGAACGAACAGTTAAGAAAAGGAACTCATTTTTTGCCGTGACAAAACACGGAATATCTGTTCTAAAGTATTTCAACGAACTTGAGCAAGTGCCGCCCATCATTGAATAAGTCAGATCCAACGCAATCCAATGAATAATGCATCATTAAATTTTTATAGAAATGATTTTGCAATCCAGTGGAATCTGAAAGTAATTATTTTGTCTTTTAGTTTCAGCTTCTAAAATATTCACTAATTAAAAGACAACCTTAGTCGAATGAACTTGTAGTAGCGTCGCTACAACCACATTCGTTTATACAATTCTATATTGTTTATTATGATATAATATGTGGGGGTCTTTGGTTGTTTGGTAAAAACATCAAGAAAACGCCTGACAAAATCAATAATGGAATATTAAGCTTAAGACAAAAATTTGTCAGTCCAACTGGAAATCGTGCTCGCAGAAAAATAGCGCTAGCCGCA
>PLSP01000017.1 GCA_003165195.1 Candidatus Bathyarchaeota archaeon
GTTTTTTGACTCATGTAAAGCCCTTTCCAAACCACCTTTAACCACCTTTTTCTTTTTTCTTTTGTGTTGTAATGTTAAACTCGCGCGTTCGAATAATGTTAAACTTTAAAAGCTGAACGACTGATTAGTTTTTAATGGCTCAAACAACAATTATGTGCCCATATTGCGGAGCAACGAACCCAATAGGAACGGTCAACAAGCTGAGAAGCCATAAGTTCAACATCAAGATTTATGAATATGCTAGAGCAGACGGTCAAGACAATCCATCTTACAAAATAAGATGCCCTCTGTGTTTAAGGGAATATGAATACATAGGCTTAGAAAATTATACGTGGATAAAAACCCATTTAGAACTGTCCGAAGTAGCGATAACGACCTTCAAGAGCATGTTCAATGGGGATTTAGATGCATTTTACGATAATATAGTCGGTATCACAAGACCAAAAAAGGTTCTTTCCTTCGGTACTAAAAATCTACATGTTTGTTTCAGTATCGGCGGTGTTACCGCCTACTTAGAGTGTACTCAATCCGAGGATAAAATCCAAGGGCGAAATATCTATAGGGTGTGACGAAATGAGTGTAGGAATAAAAGGAAAAAGTGTAAGTGAATTGAAACATTCAGACGGGGAAGTATTCTACAATTACGAGGACGCAAAAAAGGTATTCAACAACATAGAAACGAAGAAGTACACCATCAGTGACTGCGTATTGATTTTGTTATATGCACATCCAAAAAATCCTATTTTCGGCAGAATATCCTTGATGAAACAGGTTTTTCTGCTAACTAAGGAAATTCTTGAAGGTCAGGAAGTCCAAGATGCCAAGTATGTTCCACATCATTTTGGAATGCATAGCTTCTTTGTAATGGACGAATTGTCCAATCTTGAATTTTCAAAATATGTAAAACGAAATGGGAAGAAGAACAGCAGAGCAGAAGAATTCACAATTACAGAAAAAGGATTGCAACATATTTCGAAGGTATTTGATTCACTCCCAAGAGAAATACAAACGAAGATAAAAGAGAAAAGACAAGGTTGGGACCAACTCGGCTACAATGGCATTCTAAACCTAGCTTACACAAAGTATCCTGAATACACAGAGAAATCGCTTATTAAAAAGCGCATTAAACCAGTTAATTGGGGAAGCAAAGATGGCTGTAGTTGACGTAAAAGTAAAGTCAATAGATGACAGCGCAAGGTATCTTTACCCAAATAGAATTGTAGAAATAAAGACTTCGGGAAAAAGTATACTAACTCCTACTCGGGTAGCAACGTCCTATGAATATCATGAGAAAGCTAAAGTTCCAACAGACANNACAAACACCTATTTTTCGCAGCTTTTGAGAAGACTTGACATGAACAACAGAATAGCACAATATGCAGATTTGAGATTAACACTTTTACAGCCTACAGTTACCCAAAAAACAGACCCAAATACAAACGAGATAATCCAGCCTTCGCCTATGAATTTGTTAAAAGAAGACAAAACTTTACGTGACAGGTTTTTGCGTTTTGTTATTAGGTTGCAAGAGGAAGCTGGAATTAGCCCAATTTCTATTCCTTTTATAGAATTACCCTTTTCTTCTTTTAGAGAAATGTTATCAGGCATTAACAGAAATTTTGAAAGAAGCAACCAGCAGCCTATCTTTTTTGTTGACCCCAGCTATTTAGACTTTGAAGCTGCAATAGATTTCATTATAAACGAGCTTCAAGCAAAGGTAGTTGGTCTTATCTATAGACCATATAGAAATGTCCCTCTAAGCTATGAAGCGCTGTTTAAGTATGTTGATAGAGACGTAGCATTCCTTAATACCCAAGTTTACAGGTTAGACACCCAGAACCGCGACATATCTACAATGCACTATTTGCCATTTCTGGGTAACGACCTCTATTCCGTTATGATACCAATACCTTTTGGGAAAAGCGACAAAAATGCCACCAAAATAGAAGGAGAAAGCATTAAACCTCCTAAACCACCTAAAGACAAATTGGACTATGTAAAATTCTTCGACAGAAAAAGCTTACAGGTCAATGCTCTATCAGATGAATTTTCTATAATATCAGAGCTGAGGAATCAGTACGAAAAAGATAGCATAATTGAAAATATTCTTGAACACTATGGAGAAGCCAGGACAAACGAAAAAATATACACAATATTAACCGCACTTTCAAAGGTAAATGAGCTTAATTCAAGCTTTGCTGAATTCAATAGCTTTCAAAAATACATTAATGACAATTCAACGAAAGACTATTTGCAAGAGAAAAAAGTGCTACAAGAGGCGTTAAGAAAAGAGCGACAGTATTCTACTGGGGCAAACACATTTAACCAAAGCCGACTTGGCTGAGAAAGCGCACTATTCACCCATTAGCCCGCCCACATTGCCACGGATTATGTCTCGTGCAGCTTGACGGTTTCCCTTGGCAATATTCTCAAAAATGCCTTCGAGAACGTATTTGTCAGCAATCACTACTCCTTTGTCAGTCATGTTCTGGCATTCCTTGGGCGTACATAAGACGGGCACAAAGGAAAATTCTCCAAACTTGTTTGACTTTTCGAAGTATCTTTTAGTCGCAATCAGCTTGCTGATTTTTTCATCGTACAGAGACCCTGTATCGCAATCCACCAACAGCAACCTTTTGTTATCTTCATAGGCTAATATGTCTGCGCTTCCAATCTCATATCCAGTTTCAACTGCTCTGAGCACGTCAAATGATTTTTGACCCTTTTGACCTTTCGAAGGAGCTAAAATAATAGTGTAAAACCCCGCCAATGAAAGAAGCCAAGCCACAGCGTTTTCAAATATCTTCTCAGGCTGCTTGACATAATGTTCTGGCTCAAAGAGCATTTTTTTGAAATCACCGAAGGAACAAAAAGCGTTTAGAGTTTTTAAGAATGGCTCAACCAC
>PLSP01000032.1 GCA_003165195.1 Candidatus Bathyarchaeota archaeon
AGGTTGATTCTTAATCGATAACTCTATTGTTTTGTTTTCAACTTGATAGCTTGGAATTTCAGAAGAACCAGGATTAAGAATAGCTTGCTTTCCTGTGTAAGGGTCTGTTGTGTAAGTTGGAGTAGTTGCGGGTACAGGTGGCACATCATATGAATTGTCTACATATCTCAAAGTAAACTCTGGAACAGTTGGGTTATTTGGCGAAGAAGGTGCGCTTGTTGGTGCATTAGTAACCTTCATAGTAATTTGCTCTGGATAGTTTGTGCTATCAAAAGATGTTGAGTATGAATTGGTCGTTGCAATGGAAGTTACTTTCTGATTACCGTCATAGAAGCTGATTTCAATTGGAAAAGGAGGATAGTTTTGATAAACAAAAAGGTAATAACCCACACTACTCGAAACAATGCTGTAATTAACCGCATAATTTGACACAACATATGTGAAGTTCTGTGTGTCAGGAGATTGTGCATTTATTGGTTTTACAATGAGCAGACTTACACTTGAGATAGCTATAACAAGAACCAAAGCTAAAACCAAACTCTTGCCCACTTTGCCCATCTCTGCCACCTTATAGTAAGTATTACTACACTGTTGGAGATAAAAGGATATTCGTAAAAGATTCTTGACTAAGAGAAGTCAAACTTTCTTTACTAAGTTACCTCTTAGCTTAGGCTCCAAAATTACTTCTTTATAATATTTTGATGCAACAATCATTAGCTATACTTAACAAGCCTTAAAACTGAAAATAAAAGAATAATCTGATAACAAGGAATTATTAAATGAACAAGAGAATGGTGACTCTTACTCTTGCACTGATAATTACAATAGCTGGGATCGCAATATATTTTGTTTTCAGTGCTCCAAAAATTACTATAACCTATTCATCAAAATATGGAGACACGTTCTACAGTGGTTATAATACATACATATTATTTTACCTAAATGTTACAACAGATAAGACTTGTTAATTTGACTTTGGAAAACTGCAGTTAACCTGCAATGGTCAATCTATAGCCCCAATAAATACCCAAAATATCGGCATAGTTAATTTACAAAGCAACCTAAACAATTCAATACAAATAGATTATCAGGTAAAAGGTAACGTAACAGGCAATTTCCAATTAATCTATAATGGACCTTATGATGTAACTCTTAATGGATTACCCTCCGTAGAAGTACAGAACTAGAAGTAACTCTTTTGGATTAACAAAAAGACAAGCTAAAGGTAAAGTTTCTATGTCTTCTTGACGCTCCAAAACTAATTCTTGAGGGTCTTTAAATGCTTACTTGACCAGTCTGGGTGCTCCAAGCCATAAGGAAGCATCAACTGTGAAAATCAAGTGTTTAAGGTTTGAATGTGAAGTATGCAGCAAAGTTTCTTCTATCCAAGTATTCTACAACAAGAGCGGAGAGATAAAGTATGCTAGGGCAAGGCATTACATAGGGATACCAAATGGTAAGCCCCAGTTTGGATACCATCAACAATCGCTAGAGTATACTCAAAGAAAACTAAGTGAAATGCCTAAAGCAGAGATTGGTCAAGTTGGTCAAGACCTTAATGTTGACCAAGTAAAGCCAGAATCAAGCAGTAAATTAAGATCTGTGGCGGGTCCGATGGGATTTGCTACTCCAAAAGAACATTTATCCCATCTTTCCCTATTTTTCCAAAACATCAATTTTTTGAATTTATAGTTCTTATGGAAGGTGAGATTCGAACCCCTAAAGCCCTGGAGGTATCATCCGCATTTTCCTTTTTTTTAAAAAAATCAGTCGTATCGGACAAGTTCAATGTTTCGTTTGTAAAGTAGCTCTTGACATGAAGTTAAGTTTTTCAAGGTATCATTTGATTTTTAGTTAATTTAGAACCATGTTTTGAAGATATTCTTGAATAACTGGATATTTCTCTTAAAGAACCATGTTGTAAGTTAGGGTTTGCTGAGGCTCTGGACACCGAATTTCTTTTAGGAGAAAAAGAAAATGCAAACACCATGGAGAATGCATAAACCATGGCTATTATGATTTGCTAATTCCAGAGCCTACTCAGCCCCCATTCTACTCTGCCTTTTCTCCGTTACTTTGATCTGATTTTTTTATGGACTAAAAAAGGGGAAAGATTGTTTTTATTTTATTGGTGCCTTTATGGTCGTTTCCTAAGCATTCCTAACACTACTAAGGCGAGAACTATGATGAGTACAACGAATATACCAGCTATTGCGGGAACAAAGTACATGTCAGCGACAGAGGTCGGAGTAGCGGAAGGTGTAACAGTTGCTGTCGGTGCGTTCATTACGACAAAACCAGCTTCCGCGGATGATGGCCAGTAGCCGTTTGTGCCTGCGAATTGTGCGTAGACTGTGTAGTTCCCTGCGATGTCAGGGGTCCATGCGAGGCTATAGGTGCCGCTTGTATCGGTCATTGCTGTTCCGATTAGTCTGTGGTTGCCATTGGAGTCTAAGACGTAGATTTGTACTGGAACACCGGTGAAGTTGGTTGGAATAGGCTGCTGCTGATAAACATAGCCCATCCAAGCAGTCATGCTCGCGTCAGATGAACATGGAACACCATTCGGAAAATCAGCCGCCTGCTCAGTCTGCTTAGTTCCAGCAGAAATATCCGTAACTGTACCACTGATTACTACGGGTGTTCCGAATGATGCAGCAATGTCTGGCGCTGAAACTGTAGTAGCGCTGGGTCCTCTACCTATACTGTAAATTTGGTTGTCGTAACCGTTGAAGAGTGTTGCATAGCCGTCTGCGATAGCAGTTGCTGATAAACCACCGTCGTAATTTGAAAGGGTCCAGATTTCTGTTCCATCAGTGGCGTTAATTGCGCGTGCTAGTGCGCCCTTGTAAATCGGTGTTTCAATAGTGTGTTCAGTAGTGACCGTGTATACTATTCCGTTGCCAATAGCGTATATGAAAGTTGGGTAATCACCGTAAGGCGCGTTAAAGCCAGCGTTAGTACTGTTGCCTTCGCCGCCGTTACCGTAGGTCCATTCTAGAGCTCCGGTCGAATCGTTATAGCAGTAGATTATTCCTCCGAAACTACTGCTGTAGATGTTCCCGTAAGCAGTCACACCGTTTACATCAGGGAAATATGGGGTGCCATAGTAGTCAAAGGCTGTTTGNNGGCGCGTTAACTGTATTCCACCATAGTGCCGAACCGATGTTGCCTATAGTTGCGTTGAGGTTTATAGCGATGTATGTGTAGGGAGCGCTGCTCGCTAATGTACCGAACATAGAGGATACTGGTGAGGGGTAAGTGCCGTTCATGCAAATCAGCATATCATGGTAGAAAGCGTCAAGTATGGTAGGTGTTGTGGTCATAGTGTTTAGTGATGGTATCGAAATGTTCCAGTCATAAGCGCTTGGAACGCTTGCATCGACGACTGTCCCTTGAATTGATGGTGTTATAGAGCCACCGGCGTAGGCGAGGCGAGACGAGTTCCACTCACCCAAATAATAAGAGGGATTCGCGGGGGTGCCATCATTTGCTAGTACATACGTCAACATTTCACCGCTTGGACCGAGTACTGTTGTGCCTGTGGGGACGTTAGTCATGTTGAACAGCCAGTCTCCTGTGTCTGCATCAAACGCTATCCAAGTTGTAGAACTTGCACCAGCGCCAGGCGTACCAGAGCCTCCTGAAGTCGCAATTAAAACGGGTGGCCAAACTCCATGTTGGTTGGGGTCTTGCTGGTCGTATATGTAGCCGAATGATGGTGCTGGTACATCAGTGCGAGACCAAATTTGTTGTCCTGTTTGCAGGTTAACGCAGACTGTTGGTCCATACGCGCGCGTGCCGCTACTACTTCCCATTCCTCCTCCGACGCCCGTGAATCCTATTGGTTCTGTATAGAAGAGCATTCCGTCAAGTATTATCGGATTGGTGAATCTATTAAGGTATGCAGATCCCTCGAAATATGTGTCTCCCGCAATGGCAACATCGTTTCCTCCGACGACTCCACCAGACTGAAGCGGCTTAGTCCACATCACGTGGCTAGTGGTTGGTCCTACGGCATCCCCTGGATAACTCTGCTGATTTGCTCCATTATTAGCAGTGCCAGAGTAGCCTGGTGCACCAGTACCCAACCAGTTTGACGAAATCGTGTACCAGTAATTGTTCTCACCGTATATTGGGCGTGTCCAGTACTCTGTCGGAAGCGGAGAGCTGCCAGTAGCCACAGCGATTGGTGATGACTGCACAGTGAATGTTGTTGATGAATTGCTTGGCTCATAATAATCGCCCACATATGAAGCTGTAGAAGACGTACCTCCAGTCATCGAGTTCGCGACGGTCTCGTTATAGGTGTATGTCATTCCTGGGAAAGTAAAGTTAAGGTTGTACGTGCCAGTTTGGGTAGGAGTGGATAAGGTGTACTGACTTGATGTTGTGTCTGAGATAGTAGCAAAAGTCTGTGATGACGTTGTACCGTTAGGCGCTGTAATTGTAAGCTCGTAGTTATGGAATCGAATATCATTACCTATCGCCGCGTCAGGCAGTACCTTGTCAAGCCATATATAAATGGTCACTTGCTGACCGACACCTACAGGGTCTGGTGCAGCGTGAATGTAAGCGTACGTTGGAATATTTTCTGCGGTTGATTGTGCTTTAACATTTGATATTAGCATCATTGAAGCGGACATTGAAATCATTAAGAATATCGCAATCACAATAGTTACAATTCTGTTTTTTATTTTTCGCATTTTTTGTCTTTCCTTTTTTTCTGTGTGGTGTATATCGATCAAAACTATTTTTAAAGTATCCCAGTAAGACAACCGACTACCAACTAACCAATAAAAAAAATTTAAAAGTTAACTAGCGCGCTGTTAGTAACAGCGGTAAGTATTTCTTAACCATCAAAATGTTGATATATATTGAAGAAGATTATGCAAAAGTGGGAGAGAAACTTTGCTGTCACATGAGGAAGCGGTTCAAACGATAGTTAATTTGGGGATGACAGTTTTGCAAGCAAAAGTCTACATAGCCCTCGCCGAGTTAGGCACCTCAACAGGAGGAACAACCGCTAAAGCAGCTAAAGTAGCTTCACAGGATGTTTATCGCATACTATCCGAACTCCAAGAAAAAGGACTTATAGAAAAAATAATAGCCAAACCAACAATGTATAAAGCCACCCCAATTAAAGAAGGCCTATCTATGCTACTTCAGAACAAAAAAGAAGAATACATTGAAACAGAAAAGCAAGCAAAAACGATGGCTAATAACTTTTATGAAAGTAAAAACCAAAATATTTTGAATAAAAGTGCGTTTGTTATTACTTCCGAAGTTACTCTTCTTTTCAAGGGACATGAAAAATTGGCTGATATAACAAAAAATAGTATTGAAGCTATAATTCCAGTAAAAATGAATAAGAAAATATTCTTTCAGAATTCCCCGTTCGCCAAGAGGACGATAAGGAGAGGCGTAAAAATTCGAGTTGTCACACAAAAAGTTGATGAAGAATCAATACCGAGAAACTCAAAATCTTTATTGAAAAGTCCCCTCTTTGAAATCAGATATTTACCCAAGGACTCTGAACAGTTTGGAATGTTTATATTTGATAGACAAGAAGTGACTTTAGCCATGTCCGAAAAAAAGCCTATGCCCAGCTTATGGACAAATAACCCACATGTCGTAAAACTAGCAGAAAATTACTTTGAAAACATGTGGAATAAGCCAAAATAAATTAAGCAAGTTCCCCCAACAATGTTTCAGTCTATTCACTTTAAAAATCCTTCATGAATGCGACGTCCATACTCTTCTCAGGTTACGGTCCGATGGGATTTGAACCCTCAGCCCTCAAGGAGATTTATTCAGCAATACTCTTTTTCTTGTTCGTAAAAAAGGCACTGTGAAGCCGATTCTCTTTGAAGTCATTTAAAGTAATGTTTACCCTTTTAGTATTTTGAGGCATGATTCAGCATCTGTCCAAAAACCTTGATTGATTAGTTTTTCGCATAAACCTTCAGGTTCCTCTTTGATTAATTTTAGGTCGATTAAAACTTTTAACAAACCCAAGGTTCCCATTACTTTAACATTTAAACGTCGGGCGGTTTTGCGAGCTCTTAAATCATCAAGCAACGCGGCATCAGTTCCTAACTCTAGTGCTAATGCTATAGTTTCAGACTCACCCTTTCCAAGGCTAGATGATAGTAGACTCAAAAGGTCATATTTAGAGCTCTTAACAACTTCAACTAACCCGTCTTCAGTTAATTTATTGACTTCAATACAAACCTGGTCTTCTTTTATCTCCGCCAAAACAGATTCAGGTACAACCAACTTGTCGAATAGCGCTTCAGCCAATTTCAAGTAGCCAAGTTTTCCTAAAGCTATCAAAACTGAACTGTCGACAGTAGCCTTCAACTGCACCGCTTCTTTTTTAACAAATTTTTACTGGCATCGGCTTCTTTCTGCAGTTCTTGCTCATCCAAATAATTGTATTTAAAACCAATAGTTCTCAGTACTGCAGAAAACTCTGCGCGTGACATATCTAAAACTTCAGCCGCCTTATCCAAAGTTATTGTTCGAGAAGCAAGAAGCCCTAAAACTAACAAGAAACGCTCTTTCTCCTCTCTTACGCGAAACAAAGGAAACTCATCGACAACACTGGCCAAAGACACCCTTAAACACCAAAATACTGATTATTAAACAAAGAATTTAACTTGTTCGGCGAAGCCCGCGTCGCTCAGCAAAAATCACAGATTAGACAACCTGACCCCGATGTCCAAAAAAAGATGCACCTCGACTCTTAGTGATTTGGCGGGTCCGATGGGATTTGAATCTGAGGGCTTTAGGGTAGGGCAAGTTATTTCTATTAGAGTTTTGAAGTCAATATGAGGATCAATTTGAGGATGAAGCCTTACTCATACCGAATAGTAATCAAGACGTTAACTAAATTTGGCTTTCAAGTTGTCAGACAACGAGGAAGCCATATCGTGCTAAAAGGCGTCTATAATGGAAAAATAAGAACGGTTGTAGTTCCTAAACATGAAGAGATTGCGATTGGTACGCTCAAAGGCATCTTGTTCCAAGCAGGAATTTCAGATGAAGGATTTATCAACTTGGTTGGTAACTAAATTTTTAATTCCAAAACCAAGGTAGCCACGGGCTCACCATTCAGTGCTCGTTCCTTCTCCCAGTCTTCCGCACATTCAAACCACAGTCCAAAAGCCTCTTGGAAACTCTTTAAAGCTTCATCACAAGTTTTCCCTTGACTAGTTACCCCCGTGACAGGATCTGCAGCAATATACAATTTGCCTTCTTTATGCACAGTAACACCGACCTTCATAGGAGATACCCTTAAAATCATAACTGTACACGGGTCTTATTAAACTGGAGCATGTGCAGAATGGTTTTTAGAGCAAACGAATTTCAATTCTTTTACCGCAAAACCGCCGAAATATCTGCAGAAATGCTATCAAGATATTGTGTCTTTCCAGTCAACTGTAAACAAGTACTATAGAATCAGGCTTACTGCTTTGTTTATAGAGTGTTTTGACCAAGAGTTGAATAGCCATTTAGTTGATATAAAGCACATTTATCATGCAGCGAAGATTAAACGTATTTAGAGCATTTTTAGAGAGTCCCATTTGTCATTCAATTAGAATAATCTTAAATCTACCTAGCTCTCAAATAGAGTTTTCGAGAAAAAGTGAAAGCCAAATTTGCTTTAGTAACTATTGGAGCAATTGTTATAATCGTCTTAGTTATTTTTACCCTTATCCCTTACTTACCAAATCCAAAATCAACAGCACCAACTCCAACTCTGATTCCAAAAGTCACGCCTAGTGGTCCACCAATAACTGTTTATTATCAACAAAAATACTTATTTTCAGAACAAAATCCAGTAACTAACATTACCCAAAGTACAATAGTACTTTCTATCGGATATGCTGTAAGCACCAATAAAACAGACATTCAATTATACATTAGAGACTTCTATCTAGCTAATCCAAAAGGTCAGCTATTTACCGTAGTTGGAGAAACATTCTATGAAGGATATCAAATTGTATTACCTGGAACTGAGAATCCACCAATTGAAGAAAACTCTACACTTAACCAAAATCAAAGCACCAATTTAGAATTTGAAGTCATAGGAAACCTAACTAGCCACAGTGACTATCAGTTGGCATACAATGGAACCTCTAACGTGGCAAGCATAATCTATAATCCTAACACTTAATGACCTAGCCCTTTACGCTCCAAAATTAGCTCTCAATAGTTTACATCTTTGTTTGGTTCTGCTCTCTGCTTCTTCACTCTGATTATTACAGCAATAGCAACTGAAAGTAGAGAAAGCAACAAGGGTATTGTTATGATTGGAAACTCAGGGACAGTTGGTGTGGTACTTGGCGAGGTAGAAGTCTGAATTATAGTTGTTGTTTGTGTGGGACTCCAATCACTTTCTTGAACAATAACAAATTCTGTTTGATATGGGTTTCTTAGGTTGAAAGGATTTGGAGTCTCCGGTATTGAAATTGTATATCCTATTACTGCACATGCTCTAAAGTCAACTTGACCTCCATATTGACCACCTACAACACCATCAAAACCAGAGTACAGATAACCATCATCTGTTTGGTAAGTAGCATTATCTCCATTTAAGAGCCAAACAGATTTAGATTGCCAATTACCATATGTCAATAAAAATCCCTGAACTCCAGCATAATGTGCTGATAAATTTTGCCATTGAGTTGCATAATGCCCCTTAGACCCTAAAACAAAATACAGACTAAGACCCTGTCCATTTGCTTCGGCGTTATTAGCAAGGGGTTGACCTGTTAGTGTTATTACAAATGTGTCATTTTGAATGTAGTAACCTTCTGATGTTGTGACAACCTGTTTTCCTGTATAAGGATTAGTTGATGTTGTTGTTTCTGAAGGAACACCATAGGAATTGTTCACAAATTGAACATTAATTATTGGTACAGACGGTTTAGGAATTGTCTGAGCATTTGCAGGTTTAACCATTATTAGGCTTAGGCTTGAGGAAGCCATTAGCAGAATAAGAATTAATATAAAGCTCTTGCTTAAACTGCCCATTCTTACTATGTACCTCTTCTATTCTTTTTTGTACTAAGTATTACAGCCACTGATAGAGGTGAAAGTAACAAGGGTATGGCTATGATCGGAAACTCTGGGGCTGTTGGTGTTGAGGTGGGTGCTTGTGATGATGTTGGGCTTGATGAAGTAGAGGTAGAACTTGCAGGTATGGTTAATGTTTGAGTATTACTCCAATTGCTTTCGCCAACAAGGATAGATAATGAATAATACCTTCCATCAGGGTAATATCCTGCAGAGAAATTCCATGCAAAAGCTTGAACCGAAAAATCTATTTGGGCATTAGGCGGATAATTTTCGATAGGATAAGATACTACTGAATACCCAGAATCTGAAGGGGGAATGCCTCCATTAGCTGATGGGTCTGGATTAGAGTAAAGCAATGTCCAATTATCAGTTTCAAAATGCCCTTTTGTTCGAATATTGTACGACAAATCATATTTTACACCATTATAGAACCAAGGCTGGTTCTTAATCGAGACTTCTATAGTATTATTACTAATTTGCTGAGTTACATTAACTCCAGTATAGGGATTTGTTGTGGTTTCATTATAAGATGAATAGACAAATTTTAAGGTGAATTCCGTATATTGTGAAGTTATAAGAACAGGTGAAGGCGAAGGTGTCTGAGCACTTGCAGGTTTAACCATTAGTAGACTTACACCTGATATAGCCATAACAAGAATCAGAGCGATAGCCAAACTCTTGCCTACTTTGCCCATTTCTGCCACTATGTAGTAAATATTACTACACTGTTAGAGATAAAAGGATAGCCGTAAGGATTTCTTGACTAATTCAAGTCAAACTTTCTTTACTAAGCCATAACTCGGTTATATGCCCCAAAAGTATTCTTGAGGACAAACTTTCAATTAACAATAAAATCTTTAAGCAAATAATAGCTAACTCAACTTGGTGCTATTACGATATCCAAAAGATTTGCAACTTACATAATTATCTTCAATGCAGCAATAGGATTTCTAATTTTCTTAGCAAGTCAACTGATTCTTCTAGACCTTGAAGGCAATGAAGTTCTTAATGTTGGTTTGTCAATAACCCATCAATACCCCTTTTCTACAGTGCCAACATCACAACCACTATCCATCCCTATACCCAATTATCCATTGTACCTCTTCATCTTTGCTCTCATAGTCAATGTTTACTTTGTGATTAAACTTGAAAAGACGAAGAATTAAGGGAATAAATTAGGCTCCAAAAATAGTTCTTGAGGGCTTACTTTTGTATTTGGCTAGTTTCTTTGGTTCTTTGGAGCCTATAGAAGAAGATGATGTTTACTGCAATTGCGACAAAGAAAATCCAGAAGGGGAAGTTGTAAATTAAAACATCGCCGCCTATTCCTACAAGATTGCCATTGACAAAAGTGTATGCATGAGAGTCTTGGATTAAAAAAGGGCTCCAGTGAATATAACGTAAGTCATGAGGATAACTATTGAACTCATTTCCTATTCCATAATTAGCCAAAACAAAAAGCAAACTCAAAAAAACATTAGCCAAAATCATTAGTTTAGAGTCTTTTATCATCGCTAATCAACAAATAACTTTATGGCTCTATTAGCTTTTAATTTCTTCTTTTAACGCTCCCAATATTTGTTTTAATGGTCTTTAAATCCCAAGTTGACCAGTCTGGGCTCCAAGCCCAAAGGAAGTCTTAGATATGAAGATTAAGTGTTTAAGGTTTGAATGTGAAGTATGCAGTAAAGTTTCTTCTATCCAAGTTTTCTACAACAAGAATGGAGCAGTCAGATATGCTAGGGCAAGGCATTACTCAGGCAGTCTAAATGGTAAGCCCCAATTTGGATACCACCAGCAAACCGTAGAATACATTGAGAGAAAACTTAGTGAGATGCCTAATGCTAAAGCAGAGATTGGTCAAGTTGGTCAAGAGATTAATGTTGACCAAGTGAAGCCAGAATTTAGCAGTAAATTAAGATCTATGGCGGGTCCGATGGGATTTGAACCCATGACTTTCAGCTTAGAAGGCTGACGCGCTATCCGTACTGCGCCACGGACCCCGTTTGCAACAATGAAATCTTTGTTCCCATTTTAAGCTTTTTCTTGCCGGCTTCGGGTTGCCTTAAAGATTTTGCCTTGGCTTAGCCGCAAGCGGCGAACTTTTTAAATATTTAGGTTTATCTAGGCTGTTTCCATGCCAATTGAAAAGACTGTAATCGGAAGCTTTCCCAAATCAAAAAGCCCCATAGAGGTTGCACTCAAAGAGGTTGTTGAGCTACAGCTTTACTACGGGGTTGATGTGTTATCGGATGGCGAACAACGATGCAACATGATCCAATATTTTGATCAGCTTCCAGGCACAGAAAAGGCAGGCAACGGATTGAGAATCGCGGGAAAAATCGAACCGATTAAGCCCGAAAAGTTAGACGAATTTTACAAAATCAAAGATTATCAAACAATTCGATCCCTCCTAAAAAAATTGGGTAAAGAGAATACTAAAGCTAAAATCTCGATTACAGGTCCCATGACGCTTGGTACAATTTGCGCTTCAACCGACATTAACAGCACAGCGGCACATTATAATTTAGATGAGGAAGAAACGCTTTTTTCCGACTTTTCCAATGCCCTGTTGCCTATAGTCGAGAGAGCGCTAGATATTGGAGCTTACGTGCAAATCGATGAGCCCCTGCTTTCAACTGGGCAAGTGCCGGTAAAAATCGCTAAAAAAATTCTAAAAGACTTCACAGCAAAAATCCCAAAAGGGGCTATCAAAGAAGAAAAAGTAAGTTGCCACGTCTGCGGGTCAATAAAAAGCGTAGAAAATCTATACGAAGAACTGCTAAATTTAGATATCCCAATCTTGAGCTTCGGGTTCAGTGGAGAGGCAGAAAAAGAAAATTTGGATATTGTCTCAAAACCCACACTTGAAAAGCATCGAAAAAAGTTGGGAGTAGGATTCATTTCAAACATTATTGTTGAGGACGACGACACAATCATTAACCGTTACAGAAGAATTGAGAAGCTAGTGGGAAAAGAAAACATCAGGTACCTTCACCCTGACTGCGGCTTTGGCTTAACGCGCCCTGAAAAGGTTAAGCTGATTTTGGAAAAAATGAAAAAGATAGGCGACTCGATTAATTGACAGGTTTTGGTTGGACATCAGCCTAAGAGCTTTTTGTAGGTTTTATTACAGTTTTTTTCCACATCGTGAACAGTAAGCTGCGTTTGCTTCTATGGGCGCTCCACAGTTACTGCAGTATTTCGTTTCCCAAAGGGGCGGCGTAGTAGGCTGACTCGGTGGAGCATAAGCTGGGGTGTATACTGGGGTTGGCGGAGGTTGGATTCTTGAGTAGGCGACGGCGAACAATACCCAAGCAACATCCTGCACTAGGCCGCCCGGAATAGACAAAGCGCTCAATGCGCTGGAGCCTACACCTAGTGAAGGCCCTATAATGGCAACCAGAATCGAAATCGCTACGGTGACAGCGGCACCTGCCAGAAGGATTAAAGCGGCCGTTCTGAACAAGGGCACTTTGGACGTGTCAGAAAGCAAGTTAAACGCTCGCACATTGAATACTACCCAAATCAAACCTATGACGGCAAAAATCGGGATTGTTGTCAACAATCCATTGATAATTGACGTAGGCATCGCGACTACAAAAATGACAACGACAAGTACAATAGCAATTATGCCTGCAACTACAACTGCGATAATTCCGTTTTTCAAGTTATTAAAAATACCAGCTTCATTATAATCTTTTGAGAAGCCGTACATGGCAATTAGGAACAGGATGAGGCCTATGAAGCTTAAAACCCCAATTGAACTTGAGACGCCGACTATCCATAGATAAGAGGCGTTTGGATTTGGCTGAGCATACTGGAAAAGACTTGTAACTTGACTTAAGACGCCAAGTACGCTAAAGCAAGCCGCAACTATGCCTAAGGTTCTGTTAGATTTAACTGTCACCTGTACACCCAACACTGGTAATAGGTTACGTCAAGGGATAAGTTTTTTGCTAAAACCAAGCACATAAAGACGTTATTTCATAACGTTGCCGACTCTAAGATTCTCCGCAAACGTTTTCTCTGGAACCGCAACAATCATCGACTTGTTCAGTGATCCTCTGCCAAAATTCACCTTAACCTCACCTGCTTCAGCGTCTGAATAAAATGCGGTTAATTTGGCCGCTGTTTCTATGGCTTTTTTGGTTTTTGGGCCTTGCAGAATAGTTGTGGGACCAACGATGTCCGGTAGTTCAAAGTAGTATTCGCTTTTTGTTTTTCTTGCGACAAGAACTTTGTTTTCTGCTTCGTTTCTTCCCACCACAATTTTGTTTGCGCCAATTCTGAAGTGTCTGCCAACCCGTAGCAAATCAACATCATTCATTGAAACCTGCTTCTTGTTGACGAAAAGGTCTCTTAGCTTCTTTGAGTATTCCTCACATGTAAGTAAGCATCCGCCTGCCGGTGACGGGTAACTTTTGATTCCATAGTCCTTTGCAAGCTGGAATTGCGGTTTCCTTGACCTGCCCTGAATATTCCCAAGTTTAGTTCTATCAACTAAGCCTTTCTTTTCAGCAGCCGTTTCAGGCAACAACCTTGCAGAGAGCGGTCTTAGGAGCTTGCCTTTCAAACCAGATTCTTTCTCTATAGTGCACAGGGCAGGAAAATGTTGCGATTTAGGCCGTTCATCTAGGACCTCCCCAGTGAATATGAAGTCTGCGCCGATTTCCTTAGCGGTTTTTCTGGCTTTTTTTAGCATGAAAATTTTGCAGTCTATGCAGGGATTCATGTTTCTGCCATAACCGAACTGAGGATGACGCACCATACGCAAATAATCCTTGCCAACGCTTGCCACTTTTAGAGTAACCCCAAGTTGACTTGCTGCTTGGTCGGCTTCGCTTGTGCCGTCTTTTTTGGGAATGCCAAACGGGGTCTTAATGTTGAAGCAAACTACTTCAATGCCTTGCTTGCGAATCAGTTCGGTGGCCAATATGCTATCCAAGCCTCCAGAAAGCAAACTTAAGGCTTTAACACGTGTCATAATATCAGTAGGAAACCTGCCCAAGAATAATAATTTACCGATGCCTATCTCACAGATCCACCGAATGTCAAGAATGGCACGCAAATTTTCAATAACCGCGTCTTCATTGTTCACCTTACATTCGAATAATTTAAAAAGCCATTTGAAATAAAATGTGTGGGAGTAAGGCAGTCTTATCTGGGGATTGAGTAGTGGACGTCAGCATCTTCATTCCAGTGTACAAAGAATCGAATCAGCTATCACCCATGCTCGAAGAGTTGACTAGTCAGGATGTTACAAAAGAAATCTTTGTAATTATTGATGAGCCGACGCAGGATTTTCTGGAGAAGTTAAAGCCCTTGCAAAACAAAGGGGCAAAGTTCATCATTAATGAGAAACGAATCGGCAAAGCAAACGCGCTCAACAGCACCGTTAAATTGTCCACAGGAAAAATGCTTCTCTTCTTAGACGCAGATATCCAAATAAGCAGCGACCCCGACTTTCTCAAAAAAATCATCATGGAACTTCAGCATTCTGACATCATTGACATTAAAAAGAGGGTCACTAAAGACAAGTCATTTCTCTCAAGAATGGCTTATTATGAGTACTTCACTTTCAATGTCAGTTCCTGGCTGGCATCAAAGTTCATGCACCAGTGCCCAGCAGTTAATGGCGCCGCATTTGCGATTAAACGGGAAACTTTTGAAAAGGTTGGAGGCTTTCACAGAGTTGTGGCAGAAGACATTGATATTGCAACAAGAGCTTTTTTGCAGGACAGCACTTTCGCCTACTGCACAGATGTAGAAGTCCGCAACGTTGTTTACAGCGATTGGCGGAGATGGTTTACGCAACGCCGCCGCTGGTCAATAGGTCAAGCCCAATGGACAGTTGATTGGTACAAAGAGTTTATTAAGAAATTCGCGAAAAAACCGCAAGTTTTTCTCCCAAGCCTATTCTTTCTCTACCCATCCATCGCCATCTTCTTCTTAAGCGCACTCACACCAAGCCTTTGGATGTACAATTCAATGCTATTTTTCTCATTGTTCCTCTCAGTAAAATTCAACATAATGCTCCCGATTTTCCTTGTTTCGCTCACGACCGCAAATCTGCTAAAAGCAATAGTTATCTCATTGTCAGGCTTCGCATTTACAGCTGCAACTTTCTATGGCTTTTCAAGAAAACTTGGATTCAAAGAAATGAAGTTGCATGAGTTATTTGTTTATTACTTTTTCTACTCAAACATTTGGATAGCCCTTCAGGTGGTTGGCTTTGTTCAAGTGATCGCGCTGCGAACTAAGTCTGGGCCAGGCTGGAAAACCTAGCCAAAACGGTTTAGTCTTTCCGCATAGCTTCTGCTTTAAGCTCTTTTGGCATCAACTCAATGGCATAACGCAAGGCAGTTCGCGGCATAATCGTCCTGTTTTTGACTACATAATCGTAAATTTCCTTCTGGTGCATTCTACTCTCCTCTTTGAGCAGCCATCCATACCCCTTCTGCACTATATCATCCTCATCTTGCAGCAGCACATCACAAATTTCCAAAGCATCCTCCAAAAACTCACCCTTCTTGGCCGGAACAATAAGCGACACAGCTGAGGCACGTTTGAGCCAACGGTTTTTGCTTTTTGCCCAGCTTTTGACCTCGTCGATGACCTCGGGATACTTCTGGATAAGGTCGCCTACGGTGTGGTTACAAAAGCTGTCACATTCGGCCCAATTGCTGATGTAGCAATCAATCCACCTTTTGAAAATCGCTAAGTCAGATGGCTCAAGGTTGTCTAAGTAGTTAGGCAACCAAGAAGACACCACGAACGCTTCCTCAGTGTAGTTTGATTGAAAAAGATCTTCGCATAGGCTAAAAATTGCAGGTTTGCCAAGGAGCTTTACTTGTTTCCAGTATTTTTTAGCTATTTTGCCAACGGCTGGAACTTTTACGCCGTAGTATTTTACTTGTTCTTTGAAGAAGCGCTGAAAAGTTTTTTGTGTTTGCTGGTCAGCGTTAGCTTTTAATTCTTCCCTTAACTCGGCAAGTATGCTACTCATAGCTGGTAAAACGGTTTTATTACAATAATAGCTTTTCTAAAATTAAAAAGTGATTAGGATAGGGAAGGTACGGCTAGTACTCTTCCATTTGGTAGAGACCGAAGTCTATGTTGAGTGGCTTTTCCGGGCTATGTGTGTTTTCGAGGTCATAGAGGGAGGCTGTGGCTTTCGAGAGCTTGCTGATTCTTTTGACTGGTGCTTTTGACTTTGCCATGCGGGGTTTCACTTTGGCTTTTGGTTTGCAGACGATTTCGTCGCCGCCGATGAGCATTACGTTGTTTAACATTTTTTGAGTCATTTCAACTTTGCAGTCGTCGATGCCAATCGGTGCTTTGAGGGCGTCTTCATGAAGAGGTTTAGTCAACGCCCTTTCGCCTCCAAACTTCGGCGCTTATCAGGTCGCGGATTGCAACCCTGATAGCTTCGGCGCGGTTTGGGTAGAATCTTTCGCCTACCAACTGGTCTAAAGCTTTTATATAAGTTTCAGGCAAATACAGAGTGATTAATTTCATTAGTTATCGCTTCCCTTTATGAGTTAATTAAACAAGCATTGTCTCCAAACCTATAGTCGTATATATCATGCTACATATATGCACATAACATGTTAGTTGCACAGCATATAAGCGTTTAAAAGAGCGTGTTGCAGCTTTCTGTCAATTTAGCCTCAGAAACCTTTAAGTTTTTATTACTTGTTGCAACAAATAACATGCTGGTGTACATGGTCATTGCAGATTTTCGTTAAAAACTTCGGCTGCTCAGCCAACACAGCAGACGGCGAAGCCATATCAGGATGCCTATCCCAAGCTGGTTACCAAATTGCAACCTCAGAAGCAGATGCTGAAATCCTAATTTACAACACCTGTGCAGTCAAAGGGCCAACCGAAAACCGCATCATCGACGCCCTAAAACATACACCCAAAAACAAAAAAGTCATAATTACAGGGTGCTTACCAAAAATCAGCTTTGAGCGACTCCTCCGCGAAGTAAGGTTTGACGCTGCGGTCGGACCATCTGCGGGCAAAGAAATAGTCGAGGTTGTTAGAAGGGTTTTGTCCGGCGAGAAGGTTATAGAACTTGCTGACTCAGAGTCAATGCCTAAGATGGACCTTCCAAAAGTCAAATCTAACCCAATTATTAGCATTGTCCCAATCAACTATGGTTGCTTAGGCTCCTGTGCTTACTGCTGCGTTGTCCATGCACGTGGACACCTAAGAAGCTACAACATCGAAGAAGTCGCTGACCGAGTGCAGAGCGATTTCAATACCGGCGCCAAGGAGTTCTGGGTTACCTCTCAGGACACCGCCTGCTATGGACGAGACCTTCAAACTAACCTTTCGCACCTTCTAAGAAAACTTGGGGAATTAACGGGTGATTTTCGGATACGTGTTGGCATGATGACTCCGAATTGGGTACCCGATATGCAGCCCAAACTAATCGAGGCGTTCAAAAGCGAAAAAGTTTTCAAGTTTTTGCACCTTCCTGTCCAAAGCGGAGACGACGAAGTCCTAAAGCGTATGCGCAGGTTCTACACGGCAAAACAGTTCAAGGATATTGTGTCTGCGTTTAGAGCAGAGTTTCCCGACTTGACGCTTGCCACCGACGTCATCGTTGGTTTCCCAGGCGAAACAGTGGAGGCTTTCGAGAACACGCTGAGACTCATGGAAGAAGTCAAACCGGACGTGACTAACGTGTCGAAGTTTTTTGCTAGGCCAAAGACTGCAGCTGCAGAAATCAAGGATGGTGTAGTCGGAAAAGATGAGATTAAACGTAGAAGCACGGTGGCTGCAGAGTTAGCGAGACGGCTTTCTTTTGAGCGTAATCAGCGTTGGGTCAACTGGGAAGGCGAGATACTGGTTGATGAGAAAGGAAAAATTGAGGGATCGTGGGTGGGGCGAAACTTTACCTACAAACCAATTGCCCTAAAGAACGCCGAGAACTTGTTTGGCAAAACGGTCAGGATTAAGGTTATTGAGGCTTCAACAACTTATCTTATGGGAACAGTTGACAAAAATTAAAAAAAGCCCTTGTTTAACCTTGAAGGTTTAACGATATCTAACCGATCGATCCAAAGTTAGAAAAAAATCTGCCTAATCAGAATTTTTATATGTACCATTACCTCTTAGCTTGCTGGCGAGTTATGTGCGCGATTTTGATGTAGTTCTTTTGGAGGACGAGACAGGAGGATACGTAGCTATGGTGCCTGCCCTGCCAGGATGCCACACGCAAGGTGACACATTGGCAGAAGTTATGGAATACGTAAAAGAAGCGATAGATCTTTACTGGGAAACCTTAACCGCGCAAGAAAAGAAAGAGCTGTTAAAAGAAAGAGTCGTAGGCATACAAAAAGTGAAAGCTCTTGCCTAAAGTTCCGCCAGTAGATTCCTACAAGGTAATTAAAATTCTAGAACACGAAGGATTCAAAGTTATCCGTCAAAAGGGTTCACACGTCGGAAAAATTCGTTAAGTTATCAAAAGAGAAATGATCACTTGTCAATCAAATATTTTCTATCAGGTAAGATTTTGCTTGCTGTACTCTTAGTCTCGGAACAGAAGCGCACCTAATTTATTCAAATTGTCAAACATGACGCAGTGCCCTTTTCCCTGAAAAACTTCTAAATGAGCGCTCACCATTTTTTGAGAAATTAGGTATGCGTTGTTGACTCGGCAGGTTTTGTCGTCGCTTCCTTGCCAAATAAAGAGTTTGTCGGCAAGAATCTTTGGAAAGTCAAGGTTCCAAGGCTTCATAAAGATTTGATGCTCTTCGGTTACTGCTTTTATGCCTTGGTTGCCCTGCCTGAAGGCTTCAGCCATCGATCGATAAAGTAGCGTTAACCATGTGGGATCAGAGAAGAATTTTAGGTCTTCTTTAGAGTAGGCGTGGAGCATTTGTTTTCCTGCTCTTGATTTTAGAAATTTGTTGATGTCGTTGTTGGCTTTGAGGATTTGGCGGCTCATGTTTTTCATTGCGAAGTCGGCTATGAATGGGATTTTTATTATGTAGCGGGCAAACGGCGTGTTGTGCGCTTGTGAAATGTCAAAAGGCAAATTCGGTGTTGCCGCAATCACCGCGTTCGTAATATGTTCAGGATAAGAATTTAGGTAAGCAAGGGCAAATACGCCGCCTCCAGACCACCCGAGAACACCAAACCTTTCCAAGCCCAAAGAATCAGCAAGGAAATTAACGTCCCCGCCAAAATCAACCAAGTTCTTCCTTGTTTTGTAGCTTGATAAGCCATACCCCGGTCGGTCAACCCCGATTATCCTCAAATTGGCAGTTTCTGCGAAGTCTTTTAAAAGCAAAACCTCTAGACGACTGCTTGCGGTGCCATGGAAGTACACAACAGGTTTCCCCTTGCCAACCATGCAATACCCGAGTCGTCGCCCATCTGGCAAGGAGATAACTTGTCCGTTCAATCATTTCCCGCCTAGCTTTATGTCTGACTGGAGACTGTTTAAGTTTCGCTCACGTAGAATTCGGACATGTGAATGCTTAAATAATTTCGGCTCTTGTATTTTGAACGTGCAGCAAAATGTCAGCAGCCCAATCAAGTATATGTCTTTTTAATACGTTAAATCGCCGTAAAGAAGCCTTCAAGCCACTTGAAGAGGGCAAAGTGAAAATTTACACCTGCGGCCCAACAGTTTACGATTACGCCCACATTGGCAATTTCAGGGCTTTTCTCTTTGAAGATTTGCTCAAGCGTTGGTTTACCTACCGAGGTTTCAAAGTAACGCATGTAATGAACCTTACAGATATCGACGACAAAACTATCAAGGGCAGCCAAAAGCAGGGAGTGCCTCTTAAACAGTATACTGATTTTTATGCGAAATCTTTTTTTGAGGACATAAAAGCTCTAAATATTGAGGCAGCAGACGTTTACCCAAGAGCCACCGAACATATCCCCGAAATGGTGGCGATAATCAAGACATTGATGGCAAAAGGCTTCGCATACAAGGGCGAAGACGGCTCCATCTATTATGCGGTCTGCAAATTTCCAAATTACGGAAAATTATCTAACATTAAAGTCGATGAACTCAAAGCTGGCGCAAGGGTAAGCCAAGACGAGTATGCTAAGGAGGAGGTTCAAGACTTCGCCTTGTGGAAAGCTTGGGTGCCTGAAGACGGCGACGTTTACTGGGAAACCGAACTTGGCAAAGGTAGACCTGGTTGGCACATCGAATGTAGCGCGATGGCGATGAAGTATCTGAGCGAAACCTTTGACATTCACTGCGGTGGAGTGGATAACATGTTTCCGCATCATGAAAACGAGATTGCTCAAAGTGAGGCGGCAACAGGCAAAAAATTCGTAGATTACTGGATGCATAACGAGCATTTGCAGGTGGAAGGCAAAAAAATGAGCAAGCGCTTGGGCAACTTTTACACGCTTCGCGACCTCTTAGCAAAAGGATACGACCCGATTGCAATTCGGTACCTGCTCATGTCTACGCATTATCGGCAACAATTCAACTTCACCTTCGAAGGCTTAGAATCCGCTAAAGGCGCAGTTGATAGGCTGCGGAATTTTGTTCGGCGCTTGCATGATGTGGAGGGAGGGTCAGACAGCAAGGGAAAGGTCGCTACTTTTGTGGCTAAGCTTGAAGCCTGCTTCGGCGGCTCAATGGATAATGACCTTGACATCGGGATAGCGTTGGCTTCTTTGTTTGATTTTGTCCATGAAATTAACAGCCTACTAGATGCTAACTCGGTTAGTAAGCAGGAGGCAGCCGACATCGGCGGGGTCATGATGAGGCTCGACGAGGTGTTAGGCGTCATTGGCAAAGTGCAGGCAGAAGAAGCCCTGTCCAGCGACATTGATGTATTGATGCAGAAGCGTGAGGAAGCCCGTAAAGCGAAAAACTGGAAGGAAGCGGACGCGATAAGGGCACAGCTAAAAGCGATGGGCATTGTGCTTGAAGACACAGCACAGGGTGTTCGGTGGCATAAAGAAAAAGTCTAAGCTTTGCCCTCTAAATTCCATTTTTCAGCAGAGTATTTTTCTTTGCAAAGCTTATTTGCAAGCTCAACCTCGTAGGGCGTCAACTCTCCTGGTTCAAGCTGCATTTTCAGCATAATTCTAAAACCCTGAGTCAAGGCGTTAGCAACAGTTTCAGGTGAAACGGCGTGGCCGAGTTCGTTTTGGACGCTTGTGATTTTGCGACTTGCGATGTCAGCGGCTTGGGTGCAGGTGGCGTCTTTGAGCTTGAGCAGCTTGAACATTTTGGGCAAGTCGATACTTCGCAAAAGTGTGCCGTGTTGAAGGACAACGCCGCGGGTGATGGTTTGGCTGCTGCCGCTGATTTTTTTGCCCTTGACCGTCATGTTAGGACAGTTTTTGGCGTCGCCACTGCTAAAGTCAGCTGTGATTCCCAGCAGCCTGAGCGCATCCTTAACTGCCTCATACACCTTGAAATAAACAGTTGTTACGTCGGCTGTGCCAATGTCCGTGGATTTGGCAACTATGGCATAGGTGACTTCGCCTTCAAAATCATGGTACACGGTACCTCCGCCGCTGATCCGTCGAACCACATCAACACCTTGCTGTTTACAAGCATCAAGGTAAACCTCTGTTCCTGGATTTTGGTTTCTTCCAACGCTTACCGCAGAAGGAAGCCAGCGATAAAACCTAAGCGTATTCGGAACTTTATCTTCAACATGGGCAGTCAAAACAGCTTCGTCAATTGCCATGTTCATGAAACCGTTGTTGGTTTCAAGGGGTAGTAAACGCCAAGTCTGCACTTTAGTTTCAATCCTTTCTAACACAAATTTTGGCTTTGCTTAAAACAGTTATGCTAATGAAAAAAATATAAGTGGTTAAGATGAGTCTTTATTGAGGAACTCAAAATGGGCAACGCTGTTACACTTGAAATGATTTATGACGAGGTTAAACAGGTAAACAAAAGGTTGAGCCTCATTGAAGATGTGATCGAGGAAGTTATCATTAATGGGCTTCCTGTTGCCAGAATAAGCAAGAATAAAAAAGAGGCAATGTGCCGCTCAATCGAAGAGATGAAAAAGGGTAACTGTGTAACGCTTGAGGAACTCAAGAGTGCCTAAATTCGAAGTTGCGGTTCATCGGATATTGTTAAGTTACCTGACCTTGAACTAAATAACGAATCGGATTATGGTCGCCTGAAAGTATCCCCAGTTTGATATAAGTCAATCGTCCCAATACAAGGGGAATAGACCTTCTCAAATTCATTTGGATTGCTGATTGTTCGCATTGCTGCGAAGGCTCTTATACGGCATTGTGGAAAAGCATCCGCCAATCGATTTGCACAGCCCAGAAGAGTTGCTCCACGAGTAACAACATCATCAACTAAAACGATCTCGTTAGGTTACATAGGATTTCTTGAACGGTTATGGATTCATAATGTTGCATTGCAGTCGGTCTTTCGCTTGGTGAACTCAAGGCTGCCTTCGCTACCGCTTTAGCCCGAATAAGGCAAGGTGCAACCTGTTTTCCAATACCTTTTGCAACTAAAGCAGTTGCAATCCGTTCTGGAACCCATAATGTATTCGGTTGCATCAAGGAACTCTTTGGAACAGGAACTAAAATTGTGTTTGGTTGGAAGAACGATGCAAACGGAAGTTCAGTCATTTTTCGTTGCATTGTGGTAGCTATCCACTCTGACATTAAGATTGGTGGATTATTTATGAAACCTTCTTTCTTAAGAGCAAGCATAACATTCCTTGAGTTTTGTATCTGTGGAAAATTCCCACGTAGCGTATAAGTCAGGAGCACACCAAACTCAAGTTGGTCCATTTCACGCAATCACTTCAACAATTCTGTCCCGAGAAGGTAAATCACCGAGCACTTCTTCTGGTTCGGCAAATTCCATCGCACCATACGCCGCCAGCTTTTTTGTCCAAGTCAAAGAACTGTCATGCATGAGAGGACTCCAAATAAATAACGGTCTTCCAAGCCTGAGAGCTTCCCATCCTTGATGAAGAGAACCGCTAGAATTGCCAGCCTCCACTATAATTGACGCATCAGCGATAAGTGCCATTGTCCGATTTCTAATAACAAAATTCTTTGGCATTATGGGGTATCCGATTGGAAACTGAGAAACCGCTAAATGTTTCCGCATAATAAACTCTTGAAGGTGCATATTTTCCCTTGGGTAAACTTTGTCCAATGGAGTCCCTAGAACAGCAATCGTATGCCCGTTTGCTTCAATAGCACTTTTATGTGCCGCACTGTCAATTCCTTGAGCAAATCCGCTAACAACTATTACGTTATTTTTTGCAAGAACCTTTGCAATATTACTAGCAGCGCTAAGCCCTTTAGGCGAAGCTTTCCGTGAACCTATAACTGCAACTCTGGGAGACGGCAACGGGATTGAGAGTTGTCCAGCAACGTAGAGTCGCTTTGGCGCGTATTTTTTTTCTACGTCATTTAGTGGACCGATAAGTTCATCGAGTGTGTAAGTGGAAGTTCTTATTCCCATTAACACTTTTTATATCTTCTCCCTTTAGAAACAATGTAGTTAGTTCTCTTAAAGATATTATAACATTATCGGTTTTGGAAGCACGTTAATCCCCAAATCTAGCCAGTCAACAACTTTAACCATTATCTCAAACTGCTAATTTTTTGGATAACATTTGTCTTCCTATAGGCATGCACTGCATACCCAGTGCACAATGTATGCTAAAGTTTGAAAAACTAAACCGAAAAAAATCACAAATGTGATGAGTTGCGTTAGGAGATTACGCGAAGTCTTCTTTTGGTGATTATTACGAGTGTGTTTTGAATGTTTTTGAGGTCAATTCTAGGGTGGGCGGTGTTAAGCGCTTGGATGATGCTTTGGCTGGTTCCTTCTTTGGTTTTGACGAGAATGACTGCAAGTTTGCGTCTGTAAAGATCATGATATAGCTTGGCAAAATCTGCGTCTTGGGTTAGGACTGTCATGTGCTTTTGAATCGCGAATTCTGCTATCTTCTTATCCGCGGCGCCTCTGAGGTTGACGTCAGCTAGAATAACTGTTTCGAAGCCTTTCTGTTTTAGCCAATTCCTGACGCGTACTGGTATGTTTTGATCAATCAAAATCGGCGTCAAAGAATGTTCATCTGTTCTTATACTGGAATTATTTCTTCACGGTCAAGGCATTTAGATGCGTACAACAGTGCGGCTTTTATGTCCTCTTTCTTTAGATCGGGATAGTCTTCTACTATCTCGGTTTCCGTGGCCCCGTTTGCTAAGAGTTGAATAATAAGGTTCACTGTGATACGAGTACCTTTGATGACGGGTTTGCCAACCATTATTTCAGGGTCTATAATGATCCTGTCCATCAGCTCTTCCATTCAAATCACTTTGTTCTTTTGAACCTATACCAGCAAATATCTTATCGACCCGGTAATATATGAGTGTATACAAACACGTTTGAGTTTGATTAAAAGAGTTGCGTCCGAAAGTCGCTTAGAATCTCTGGGTCGCAACCTGCATCGGCGTACCTTTTAGCTGAGTACAATCAGTAACACGAGAATCTTAAGGCAAATTGATTCGACCATCTTTCTTTCATAGATGTCTATCCGCCTCTGGCGGCGCGGAAAAGCCCGTGAGAGTACTCGTTCTTGATAAGTCCTATTTTGTTAATTTTTTGAAGGAGTTTGCTTGGTTGTTTGTTTCATACTTTGATGATCCTGTTAGGTGCTCATCTGAAGAGACTCAAAATGTATCCGGGGTGCATAAGTGGGAGGTATAGGAGGGAGGGGTCTACTATTTGTAACGAATTTCTTTCAACAAATAGGCAAACCCAATATATGCATATCTTAGCTGACCATAGTGGGATAAGGGTCTATTATTTACTACCTAATTCATTAGGTAAATACTAGTTCAAAACCCATAGAATCCTAACTTGGCTGATCATAGGAGGATAGGGGTCTCAATTTTACATAGGACTTCTATAGGTAAAATTGGATCTGACAGTTTGGAACCTAATATCAACTATCTAGACACTTTAGATAAAGGTAGGAGGGATAGGGTCAACTATTTACAACCGATTCCGATAGGTAAAAAGGCGAACTGCACCAAGAAATTCGATGCATGAGCAAAGTGTTGCTTACAATCTACGGAATAAGGCTTAAAACTGCAGCTTGCATTTCTTAGGGCAAGAGGCAAATTACGTGAAGATTATTTCGGGGCCAGCTTCAAGAGAGCTTGCGGAGAAGATTTCGGCGCAGACCGGCTACCCAAACGTTGCAGTGGCAGCCAAGATTTTTCCTGACGGAGAATCGTATGTGCGTTTGGAAGGCGAAGTGAAAGGCGAAGATGTGGCGATTGTGCAAACAACTTGTCCTCCGGCGCAGGATGGAAGACTTTTCCAGTTAGCGTTCATGGCTGATGCGGCTAAGCGGGGCGGCGCAAAAACGGTCACCGCGGTCGTGCCTTACTTGGCTTACGCACGTCAGGACAAAATGTTTCTTGAAGGCGAAGGTATAAGTGTCGAAACCATCGCGAGAATGTTGAAAGCCTCAGGAA
>PLSP01000098.1 GCA_003165195.1 Candidatus Bathyarchaeota archaeon
GGTTGCACTTACTGGCGAGTCTGTTCAATTCGAAGACTATTCAACGGCTTTGAAGCGGTGGTACCATATTTCGGTATACAGCCCAAAGAAGGACTATTTTGCAACGATTCTTGAAGACATCACTGAACGCAAGAACGCTGTAGAAGCGTTGCGGGAAAGTGAGCAGCGTTGGTCAACTACTTTGGCTAGTATAGGCGATGCAGTAATTGCTACTGATATAGCGGGAAAGGTCACGTTTATGAACGGTGTTGCTGAGCAATTGACTGGTTGGACATTGAGTGAGGCTTCACTGAAACCGGTAAAGGATGTTTTCAATATTGTTAATGAGCAGTCCCGCGTTGAGGTTGAAGACCCAGTTAGCAAAGTGCTTGAGAAAGGCATGATTTGCGGTTTAGCTAACCACACAGTACTTATTAGGAAAAACAAGACAGAAGTAGCAATTGACGACAGCGGATATACGTTCTCTGAGAATTAGAGCTAATCAAAATTCTTGGGTGAAGACGTACCTATATGACCGCGCTAAGGAAACGAATTTTGGTAATCTTAGTAACTATCATTTTGGTTGTAGCCATTGTTTTAAGTTCATTTGTTTACCTCAATTCTCAGCAAAACTATTCCGGAAAAGCTGAAACAATCACATTTGGCGACTTAGGCGTCGATTCATCTGAACTAGTTTATGTTGCCCAAGACCAACACTACTTTCAACAAAATGGCATAAACTTTGTCATACAAAACTTTGAGACATCAACTCAAGCCGCCAATGCAGTGTTGTCAAACGAGGTAGACATAGCCACTTCGGGAGAATATACCATCGTTACAAGTGCGATGACAAATCAAAATATGAGCATTATTGCAAATCTGGACAAGTACCAAGGGGTATACTTGATTGCCAACAAAGGACATGGAATACAAAGTGTCGCAGACCTTGTTGGGAAAAAAATTGGGGTTGTTTATCAATCATTGAAGGAATATTATCTGGGAAGTTTCTTAGATGATAACGGTTTGAGCATTAGTAACGTAATCGTGGTAAATGTTGCACCGTCTCAATGGGTTAGCGCTATAGTAAACGGGACCGTTGACGCTGTGGTTGTTTCAGAAAATTACGTCAGTCAGATACAATCTGGTCTGCCGAATAACACGATTGTCTGGCAGGTGCAAGGCGACCAGCAAGCGTATGCTTTGGTTTATGGCATGGCCAGTTGGATAACTCAGAATCCAGATGTGGTAAATCGGTTCCTAAAATCTCTCGAACAAGCTCAGAACTACGTAATTCAGAACCCGACTAACGCAAAAACTATTTTGCAAACCCGCTTAAACTATACCGCTGCATACCTTGCCCAAGACTGGCCCAACCACCAGTTTTCTCTATCGCTTGATAACTCGTTAGTTCTCGCGATGGAAGAAGAAGCACGATGGGCAATAAGCAACAATTTAGTCAGTGCAACCACAGTTCCAAATTTCCTCAATTACATATACGCTAATGGACTTGAAACAGTAGATCCCGGAGCTGTAGATCTCATAAGTTGAGGCGTAAAAAGTGAAACTAAAAAGCCAGCTAATCATCAGCATAATTATCTTTGCAATAATTTTGCTAATCATTTCTGCGTCGATAATTGTCACAAATCAGCAGGCAACACAGATTAATAACCTACAAAAAACAGCTGGCAACATTCAAAATGGAGCTAGCAACCTTGCATACATTTCAAATGATTATTTCCTTTATCAGGATAACGCTCAGTTAACCCAGTGGCAATCACAGTTTTCCACTCTTTCAGAGGACATCTCAACAATAAAGTCTACGAATTCAGAACAGGCAAAACAAATTAACAATGTTGAAACCGATTTGCAGAATTTAGGCGCAATTTTCAATAGTTCAGTGTCATTTCTTGTGAGCGCACCTCGCAACGAAAGCGTAAGAGTTCTCCCAGAGTTTCAGAACGATTGGAGCCGATTGGCAGTGCAGAATCAAGGGCTTGCTTTCGATGCCTCTGTTTTGTCAAATTCTCTCGAAAATCAAACAAACCAAATGAAACAAACAAACGATCTTCTCATTTTTGCCCTGGTAAGCGCATTTGCAGCGTATTTTATCATATTTTACCTCATTGTTTTCAGACGAACGTTTAGATCAATAACAAAACTTCAAGAGGGAACAAGAATAATTGGTTCAGGCAACCTCGACTACACTGTTGGATCTAACAGCAATAATGAGATCGGTGAATTATCCCGTTCCTTCAACCAGATGACGGCTAACCTGAAAACTGTAACTGCCTCTAAAACAGACCTAGAGAAAGCACAAGCTTCTCTACGGGAAAGTGAACAGCGCTGGTCAACTACTCTGTCAAGCATTGGTGACGCTGTCATTGCCACAGATGTATCTGGAAAAATTTCTTTTATGAACCATGTGGCTGAGGAATTGACTGGTTGGACATTGTCTGAGGCTTCACTCAAGCCCGTTAAAGATATCTTCAATATTATTAATGAGCAAACAGGTCTGGAAGTTGAAAATCCAATAGCTAAAATCCTAAGAGAAGGTATGGTTGTTGGTTTAGCTAACCATACAGTTCTAATTCGAAAAGACGGCTCGGAAGTTCCAATCGATGACAGCGGAGCACCAATAAAAAATAAAGAGGGCAAAACAACAGGCGTCGTTCTAATATTCCGCGACATTTCTGAGCGCAAGCAAACTGAAGCTGCTCTAAAAGAAGCCAGCGAACAAACCGAGTCTGATAGGAAACGATTGGAAACCATCTTGGAGACATCTCCTTCGGCTGTGGTCATTATTGATGCCTCAAACGGGAAATTCTCGTACGTTAACAAACGTGCTATGCAGCTGTATGGTTTTGACACGTTAGGGCTTAGCTTGGACGAAAACGTTGCGAAAGTTAAGGCTAGGCGAGTAGACGGTACGGATTACCCGATTGAGGAAATGCCTGTAACCCGTTCCTTAACGCTCGGTGAAGAGGTGCATAACGAAGAAATGCTAATTAAGCGCCCCGACGGCCAGGTCTTACCTATAATCGCCAGTACAGCGCCTCTACGCGACATGAAAGGCAACGTAACCGCAGCCATCGTTGTCTTTGAAGACATAACCGAACGCAAGAAAGCTGAAGAGGAGCTTAGGAAAGCTAAAGAGAACTTAGAAGAGCAAGTGCAGCAACGCACCGTGCAGTTGGTAAATGAACGTAAGATGCTTTTTGCCATATTGGAAACTGTGCCCATAATGGTTTGTTTGCTAACGCCAGATTATCATGTAGCTTTTGCCAATCGTAGCTTCCGCGAAAAGTTCGGTGAATCCGAAAGCAGGCATTGTTATGATTACTGTTTTGGAAAATCGGAGCCTTGTGGATTCTGTGAAAGTTACAAACCGCTAGACACCGGCATTCCTCACCATTGGCAAGTTAATGGATCAGATGGCAGTGTTATAGATGCTTTCGACTTTCCTTTCACCGATGTCGACGGGTCAAAAATGATTCTGGAAATGGACATTGACATAACGGAGCAAAAAAGAATAGAAAAAAAGCTTAAAGATTCTGAACGCCTAGCTGCTATTGGTGCCACTGCCGGTATGGTTGGTCATGACATCCGCAATCCACTCCAAGCAATCACGGGTGATTTGTACTTGGCAAAAACGGAGCTATCAACGCTCCCAGAAAATGAGCTCAAATCAAATGCTTTAGAAAGTCTGACAGAAATTGAGAAAAACATAGACTACATCAATAAAATCGTTCAGGACCTTCAGGATTATGCTCGACCGCTTAATCCACGTGCCCAAGAAACAAACATAAAATCTGTATTCAATGAAATATTAGCTAAGAATGGTATTCCCAAAAACATCAAGGTAACTGTTGAAATAGAGAACAAGGCGGAAAAAGTAATGGCTGACCCTGACTATCTTAAGCGCATAGCCGCCAATTTAACATTGAATGCCGTCCAAGCCATGCCCGACGGCGGTAAACTAACTATTC